>JANQQY010000628.1 GCA_028284845.1 Spirochaetales bacterium | reverse complement strand
AGAAACGATTCGGACAGTCTCCCCTGCACCATCGGAACGAAGTGCGCGATCAGAAGCCGGGCATTAACGTATAGAGGCCAAAGATGGCGCCTCCACCGGAGTAGCGGATTGCAGTCCACGCCTGTCGGTGATAGAACGACGCCCAGGGGTTGCCAGTGAGAGAAGCCGGCAGAGGCCGTATCGCAGGAGCGACGGTTGAGACACGGCAATGGACGCCGGTCGATCTTTGTGTGCGAGACGTGGAAGGCGCTTGGACCGAGTGGCCGGTCTCCGCGAGATTGCGGCACGAGGGCGGCACAACGCTACGTCTGGACGGAGTGTACGACCGCGGGGGCACGTGGCTCGTACGGTTTGCACCGGTCGAGGCGGGGATGTGGTCTTACGAGATCGACGGGCGCGGATCCCTTCTCTCCTCCGGGACGATCAGCGCGACGGCGAACGACGACCACTCAGTCGAAGAGAACCCAAACCTTCGCGGTCACATTCGCGTGGCAGAATCATGGCGGTACTTTGAGTATGCCGACGGGACTGCTTTCTTCCGGATTGGCGACACGAACTGGCTTGGCAGGCACTTCAGCGTTTCGATCAAAAGCGCGGTCCACCTCACACGTTACCTTCTCATACGGTACGGCGCGTACAACCTCGTCTACAGCATCACCGGCGCAATCCGAAAGATCGCGGAATCAATCGGCCTTGACCGATGGTTCCCTCTCACGCCTGCCAGAGAGTCACTCTTCGTAGACTCTGCACGCGCCTCAGACGGCAACTGGCAAGATCCGGATCTGCTTGCATCAAAAAGCCTTCCGCTCTGCTACTTCCCCGTTCGTACCCCGGAGCGACCGGACACAAGAGACTGGATTCTGTGCCTCGACGGAGTCACGCCATGACCGGGCGAGAACGGGTCCGCATGGCCCTCGACCACAAGACTACCGACCGAGTTCCCATTGCAATGGTCTGCGCGGGCATCAATGAACCAACCCGAAGCGAGGTCGATGCCCATCTCCGTGCCGAGCGCGGCATCAGCCTCACAGAGTTCCTTGATACGACGATCGACATCGTAGAGGTCGGGCCCGACTACATTGGCCCCGAGCTCGCAACAGGCGAGGACTACTGGCGGGTCCGCAGAGAGCCGGTTCAGCAGGCGCTGGGTGAGTACGACGAGATCTGCTACTACCCGCTGCAAGAGGCCAAGAGCATCGCCGAGATCAATGCGCACCCGTGGCCGCGTCCCGACTGGTTTGACTATGGCGTTATCCCCGGCAAGATCGAACGCGTTCTGCAGAAGCGGGAGCGAGCGATTATGGCATCCAACGGGAACATCTTCGAAAGCTCGTGGTATCTGCGAGGGATGGACACTCTCATGATGGACTTCGTGCTCAACCCGGAGATCGCACATGGAATCGCCGAGCGGGTAACCACATTCTACGAGGAGTACTTCGAGCGAATACTCGATGCGGGGCAAGGTGAGTTCGACCTGGTCTTCACCGCCGACGACCTTGGAGGACAGAACGGTCTGCTCCTCTCCCGCTCGATGTGGGAGGAGTTCATCAAGCCGTATCACGTGCGAGTAAACGAGATCATCCATCGGCGGAACGCAAAGGTGATCTACCACTCCGACGGCGCAGTGCACGAGGTGGTGGACGGACTGATGGAGATGGGAATTGATGTTCTGCAGGCACTTCAGTTCGACGCAATCGGCATGGACCCCGGCGACCTCAAATCGCGATTCGGCTCCGAGCTCTGCTTTGAGGGAGGGGTGAGCGTGCAACACACATTGCCGCATTTGACGCCGGAGGACGTGAGTCGTGAAGTGCAGCATCTGATCACGACGCTTGGATCCGGTGGGGGCTATATACTTGGTCCCTCTCATGCCATCCAAGCCGGTACGCCCGTGGAAAACATCATGGCGATGTTTGACACGGCGCTGGGGTTCTACCCATTCCGGCGCGACGATGCGTAGTTCGGTGAGGACACCTCTTTGACGGCGACCGAGCGCAGAGGCATGCTCGTCCTGTGACCGCGAGTGGGAGCATCAGGTGGGTCATTCTTGACGACGACCCTACCGGCATTCAGACCGTATATGGCGGCCTCGTCATCACACGATGGGACGAGAAGACACTCGAGCGTGCCCTCTGCGACCCTACCCCGTTCTTCTTCGTCCTCACAAACTCCCGGGCCAAACCTGCTGAGGTTGTGCAGACGGAGATCCGGCAGGTCGTCCGGAACGCGCTCCGCATCAACCGGCGGATCGGGGCGCGCCTCGTCTTTGTGTGCAGATCTGATTCCACGCTTCGAGGTCATTTCCCGTTGGAGATTGAGACTGTCGCAGCTGAACTTGCGCGGGAGACCCCCGTCGAGGGTTTGCTCTTTGTGCCCGCCTTCGTTGAAGGAGGGAGAGTAACGAGAAATGGAACCCACTACGTTCTAGGCGATGACGATTCGCAAACGCCGGTTGGGGAGACCGAGTTTGCACGGGACTCGGTCTTTCCCTACTCGAACTCATACCTGCCGAACTACATCGAAGAGAAGACGAGGGGACGCATCGCATCGGCGAGTGTCGCAGCCATTGACGCGATCAACCTTGAGACGTGGGGAAGCTCGGCCCGTCAAGAGAAAGGCATGTGGACCGTCATCAACGCGGAGGAGTATGCCGATCTCAACAGAGCTGCAGCGTGGGTCCGGACCCGGATCGAAGATGGGCACACCTACCTGATCCAGACATCGGCCTCATTCACGAAGGCGCTCACGCAGACGGCGGATCGGCCGTTGCTGAGGTACACCGGCTCGAGGGAGCTCCCACTCGCGCGAACACACGGTCTGATCATCGTGGGCTCACACGTCAGTACGACTACCGAGCAACTCGCCGCGCTCCTCAGGCACCCGCTCGCAGGGGGCTACGAAACGAACATCGATAAGATCACTACGAACGCCGGTGCCTACTTGGACCGGGTTCTCCACGAGCTGGAGAGCATTCAAGCGAAAGGGGCAACACCGGTCGTCTCGACGCCAAGGCGGGAACGACGTGAGATGGAAACAACCGAGCGACTCACACTCGGCGAACAGATTTCCGCCCTCTCGCCTCACTCCTCCGGGAGCTCCCCTGGCGTCCCTCATGGGTCATCGCCAAGGGAGGGATCACCTCCCACGTGCTCCTGGCGGACGGATTGCGAGTCGCGTCGTGCCGGGTGGCGGGACAGATTCTTCCCGGAGTGCCGGTCGTGTTCGCGCCGATCGGTGAAGGGCCGCCCGTTCCGTTTGTGATCTTCCCGGGAAACGTTGGCACCGGGGAGGGACTTCTTCAGACGTTCGAGATCTTACGAGGAGACGCGAGATGATCAAGCTCGGTGCGGGCACCGTTCCGTGGGCGTTCGCCGGCCACCCGCTCGCGACGGCACTCCGCGAGATCGCGGCGACCGGAATCAGCTACGTGGATGTCATTGGGATGGCTCACGGCGATCCCACGAACGTCACCTCAGAGGTCGTTCGTGAGTGCTTGGCGATCGCGCGCGGAGAGGGGCTTAGCATCCAGAGCTGGCTCCCGGTGCGTCCAGGCACGAACATCGCCTCATCGGACCAATCGACGATCGCGAACACCCGCGACTACTTCAATCGCTGCATCGAACTCTGCAGCGCTTTTGGCGCAGGTGAAATCTGCTTCATGGCCGGTCACCGAGAGATTGGTGAACGCCGGGGGGATTCCTGGAAGCGCGCGATTGAGTTCTCGCATTGGATCTGCGACCGGTGCGAAGAGGCAGATCTCCTCGCGACCTACGAGCTCGAGTGGCGAACCTGCGGTCTGGTTCAATCGGTTGGGCAGATGCAGATAATGCTCGATGACGTCGGTCGCCCAAACCTCCGAGCAAACATTGATGTTGGCCATGCCGGCCTCGCGCGCGACGGGAGTACGGAGTTGGCTGGGATTGGCAGTCGAACCGTCCACATCCATCTCAACGACAACGACACCACCACCCACACGAACGCGCTTCCCGGCGATGGGACGGTCCCGATTGAGGAGTACGTGGGCGCGCTCATAGAAGGAGGGATGCTTGAGGCCGCCGAACGTGAGGACCGAATCGTGGTCGCCGGGATTGAAGTAGAAGACGTGGGGGCGGCCGGTACACCCCCCGCTACCCTGACGACCAAAAGCCGCGATTGGATTCTCTCTCACCTTCCGGTCGAACTCTGACTCCGAACCGTGAGGAGGGATGATTCTCCGGCGTGCGAGCGCTATCATGCCACATGACGCCAATCGAAAGAACGAAGCGAGAGCCACTTCGGATCAGTGAGAACGGACACTACTTCATAGATCACGAGGGAAAGCCCTTCTTCTACCTTGCCGATACCGCGTGGATGCTCTTCTGTAAGCTGACCGAGTCGGAGTGCCGCGAGTACTTCGAGGACAGAGCAGGCAAGGGGTTCACGGCGATTCAGGTCGTTATCTTTCGCGACCTCTTCGAACCGAACACGCCAAACGTCGCAGGTATCCGACCCTTCGCATCGGATGCCGATATGAATGCAGTCCGACTCAACGACGAGTGGATCGATTGGGTGGTCCACATCACCCGCATCGCCGCGGAGTATGACCTGGTCATGGCCCTGCTCCCAACATGGGGTGACAAATGGAACGAGCATTCAAACTCGGCCGGACCCGTGATCATGGATGAGCAGTCGGCCAAGCGCTACTGCCGTCAGCTTTCGGACGCACTGGCCGGTTGCGAGAACGTGATCTGGGTGCTTGGCGGCGACAGCCCTGTTCAGCGGCTCGAGTACGCTCGGGTCATTCGAGGAATGGCGGCGGGGATCAGAGAGGGCGGGAGCGGGGATCGGCTAATGACATTCCACCCGTCCGGAATGGGTAGTTCAGCGGTCTTTCATGCTGATGCGTGGCTCGACTTCAACTCGCTGCAGACCAGTCACTACAAGCCAAACATCCCCGGATACCTCTACGTAGAACGCCTCTTCCACGAGGAACCGGCGAAGCCGTGCCTCGACATGGAACCCAACTACGAGTTGAGCCTCATGTTCGCAATCGGGCGTCGACCAGAGGGGCTTCCCTACTCTCCGATGTTCTCAGCATACGATGTACGGAAGAGCCTCTACCGGACCGTGCTCGCCGGTGCTGCGGGGTTCACCTACGGATGTGAGCCGATACGGCAGTTCATCCGTCCCGGAGATCGTGTACACATCTGGCGTGACGCGGGCCTCCCCGATTGGCACGCTGCTCTGAGTGCACCGGGATCGGATCAACTCGCGCTTCTGCCAAGGATCCTGTCTGAGCGTTCGTATCTCACGCGAGTACCGGCTCAGGAACTCATCGTGCCGCACAGAGAACGCGCTCCGTGGCCGGACAGGATGGCGGTCGGGATCCCATTCGCCGGTCAGGAGAACCTCGACCCGGTGGCACACATCTCGGTCGCTCGCTCGACCGACGGCTCGTGGATCATGGCCTATATGCCGGTTCGCCAGCTCCTTGAGATCGACACCTCCGGCATGACGGGGGAGAGAATCCGAGTCTCTCTCTACGACCCTGAGCTGGCCGAACCTCGCCACGTCTTTGAGACGGCGAAGGAGTCGACCATCCGGTTGATGCCGGATCGAGATCTTGACAGCTTTATCGTGCTGGATTCGTTGTAGCGATCCGTGCACCGCGACGATACTCGGCGGGAGTGACGCCGTAGTGTTTTTTGAACACACGGATCAGTGTATGGACCTCAGGATAACCGACGGTGCAAGCGATCTCCTTCACAGCGTAGTGTGATTCCCGAAGCAGACGTTCTGCCTCGGTCGCTCGACCACGCGACACATATTCTTGAAAGGTCTGACCTGTTGCCTGACGGAAGAGACGACTGACATGAGCGTTGCTCGCGCCAACTGAGTCTGCAACCAATGTCAGCGAGAGCGCGGGATCAAAGAGCAATGACGCGACGCGCTCAACCACTTCTCTGCCACGGCGCTCGCCGGTTCCGGCAGTGGATGCCTGTTCGAGAGCAGTCGCGAACCAGTCGACCGCTCGCCCGTAGATCGCCTCAAGCTCCGCTCGATTCCTTCCGGCCCAGAGCGCATGATGAAAGTCCGGTGCGGGGCTCTCGGCCTCTATTCTCATACGAGCGGCAAGATCGGTAGCATCGGTGACAAACCGGGCAAGGGCGTGCTTGAGCGCAACGGGAACACGGCACGACTCTTCCGCCACCGCAAGAAAATCGGCTGCCCACTGACGCAGAGCTGGGGCGGATCGACGATGCATTGCTTCGCGAAGCTGCCTTAGTCGATCAGAGACATCGCGCGGGAGTAGTGGCGCCGCGTGAGTGGACACGTCGGCATAACTAATCACGGGCGTTTCGGGTCGTACCACCCTGAACTCGAGCGCAAAGGTCGCCTCCACATACGAGGAGTGGATCGAGCCTGCGCCCTCGTGCGAATCCCCAACCGCTGCGGCGGCGTTTGGGTAGCCCTGTGTGCGAAGTGCGATCACGAGGCTGCGCGAACGGCGGATTGCGCTCATGTGATCGAGCGGGCAGAGCACGACGCCAAGGACACCGTCCGGCAGATGCACAGCGCGTGCGTTCCCAACCGCACCAAAACTCCGCTCTGCAAGCGAAACAAGCTCATCCTCGTTGGCCCCAACCGACACCCCAGAGCGAGCCGATGCGGAGCGCGCGCTCGTGGGACGGCCGAGATCGAGGAGAACGACCTGGTGGTTGGTGCCTTCAAGACCGAGCTGGGCGAAGAGAGAGTCGTCGGTCTGTCCATTGGTCGGGCTCAGCAACCGATTGGCGAGCACCTGCCGAAGCACGACATCGCGGGACGATTCAAAACGACCCTCGAGCTCTCGGGCTCTCTCAATCGTCTCCAGTACTTCACGCCGAATCGCAGGAAGACTCCACGCCGTGCGATCAGCAGCATCCTCGGACGGATGGGTTGACTCTTCGACCTCGCCTGCGATCGCGAGAACGGTGTCCTGCCACGGGCGGCGAAGGCCTCGATCGAGGAAGAGCGCAAAGAGACAGGCGAGGAGAACTGCCCCTATCGCGACGGCAACGATCACCGTTCTGAATCGCCTGATCCCGACTTCAGAAGAGACAGGAGAGGAGCGGGCGACAAACTCGAGACCGCTGCGCCGTGAGAAAACCGGCTCCGAGACCCAGGCAATTCCCTCGTCTACCGATGCCCCAAGATCCTCAAAGACTGTGCTGCCCGTCTCGTCACGCACTGTCACGGCAAGGCCGAGCTCGTTGGCGTAGCGGGTGACTTGCCGACGGAGCTCACTCACTTGCATCACGGCGATCACGCCTCCGGTCGCAAGCTCGCCAGAGACACCCAGGGGATAGGGCCTTACCAGGAAGAGTACATCCTCCTCGACTACCTGCATGCCAAGTGGGTACCTCGTTATGCGTGGACCGACAACACCGCCGTCGACGCTCGCCCGTCGGACCATGGAGGTAAGTGAGCGATCGGGATAGTCGGCGATGGGCATCGCGGTGGAGTCAGAGAGGAGCTCTGAGTGACGATAGTTCGCGAGGATCACGGAACTGAGCGTCGGGACGGTTCGCCGAATCGCGGCAAGTCGTGATTGGACTCGGCTTGCCTCTCGTAGGTAGGAGGGAAGATCAAGGTAGTTCATCGAGAAGTAGCCGCGCACATCGGGATCGCTCGCAACAGCGACAATGAGGTGATCAACGACATCCATTGAGGTGTCCACTCGACCGACGATTTCCCGGAGCGCCGCCTGGTTTTTCTCATTGAGGTTCTCGCGAAGCAGTCGATTTGAGGCCTGGTAGGTCAGGCCGACGACAAGCAGCGTCAGGGTGAGGAGCGTGGCGACGGTAATGGGAAACGCACGCTTCAGCAACCACGATCGCCTGTCAACCTGCATGAGCCCTCCATTCCGACCGAGAATGAACATCCCTGACTCGGATTGTCATAATATGTACATCTGTCGAGCTTTGTTCACGACGAATGTCACAAACTGTTCATTCTGCGACCAACTGTTCATTGCTCGCTCGCTTGGAAGGATTGATTGTGGTTGCATGCATGATTTGGTGCAGAGCGCGGTACAGAGCGACACTGCCTCACAGCGCTCGCAACGTGCGAAGCGTCGTTGGACCGAAATCGTTCGAGATCGACAGCTCTATCTGATGTTCCTTCCCATTCTCGTGTGGCTCATCATGTTTCGCTACGTCCCCATGTACGGTTTGCAGATCGCCTTCCGCGACTTCCGGTTCGCGGACGGGATCTCCGGATCGGAGTGGGTTGGATTCGAGCACTTCATCAAGATGTTTGGATCGCCGGAGTTCTTCCTCCTTGTTCGGAACACCTTGCTCCTGAATGTGTATCAACTCGTGTTCCAGTTCCCCGCACCCATCATCCTGGCACTCATGCTGAACGAGGTTCGCAACAGAGGCTTCAAGCGAATCTCCCAGACACTGCTCTACGTGCCGCACTTTATCTCGTGGGTCGTGCTGGGCGGCATCATCATCGCCATTCTCTCTCCCAGCACCGGCATCGTGAACAATCTGCGGGTCGAGCTCTTTGCAGCAGAGCCGGTGCACTACCTCATCAACAACGGCTGGTGGGTCTTCTGGTTTATCGCATCCGGAATCTGGAAGTCGGCAGGATGGGGAACGATCATCTACCTCGCCGCAATTTCGGGGATTGATCCCCAACTCTACGAGGCGGCGACGATTGATGGAGCCGGGAAGTTCCGCAAGATCTTTCACATCACGCTTCCCGGCATCTCCGGCACCATTGCGATCCTACTGATCTTGAACCTTGGAGGCTTCATCGAGATTGGATTCGAGCAGATCTACATGCTTCAGAACCCCGTCGTGAGGGAGGTTGCAGAGGTCATTCCAACCTACGTCTATCGTGCGGGCCTGCGCGGCGGGCTCTTCAGCTACACGGCAGGGATTGGATTCTTCCAGTCAGTCGTTGGTCTCGTCCTCGTCTGGGGCGCGAATCGAGCCGTGAAGGCGCTCGGCGGATCCGGGCTCTGGTGAGGTAGGAATGGCACAGACATCAAACGGCGACCGCGTCTTCTACGGCGTGAACTACAGCCTCCTCACCATCTTCACGCTTCTTTGCATCCTTCCCTTTGTCCACATCATCGCGATCAGCCTCAGCAGTTACCGCGCGGTTGTCTCCGGTGAGGTTGGTCTCTGGCCAGTGGATTTCACCCTCACGGCCTACCGCAACCTCATTCGCGAGGGCACGATCTTCCAGGCGCTTCGAAACACCGTCTGGGTGACGGTTGTGGGGGTCGTCCTGAGCATGACCGCCACCACGCTGGCCGCCTATCCGCTGTCCAAGAAGAGGCTCAACGGAAGGCCGATCCTGCTCTGGCTTGTCATCTTCACCATGCTGTTCAACGGCGGCCTTATCCCAACCTTCATCGTCATGAGGACCTACGGGCTGATCAATCGGTACTGGGTCCTCTGGCTGTTAGGTCTTGCTAGCGGCTTCAACATCTTTATCATGAAGACCTTTTTCCAGGAGATCCCGGACAGCCTTGAGGAGTCGGCCTGGATGGACGGCGCACAGGATTTCACCATCCTGCTTCGAATCGTGCTCCCGCTCTCCATGCCGGTCATCGCAACGCTCACCCTCTTCTACGCGGTGGGTACATGGAACAGCTACATGAATGTCCTGATCTACATCCAGGATCCGTCCAGGTACACGTTGATGCTTCGGTTGCGGCAGATGGTGAATCAGGTCAATGACGCGATGCTGTCGGCGGAGAGTACTGAGGGAACCGAAGGTGCACAACTATTAGACAATCTGATTACCCCGGAGAGCATCCGATCTGCCGCGATCATCGTGGCGACCGTCCCCATTCTGATCATCTATCCGTTCTTGCAACGCTATTTCGTCAAAGGCGTCATGCTGGGCTCTTTGAAAGGGTAGAGCCCAGCACGAGCCAAAGGAGGTGCTACAGAGATTCCATAGGCACCGGTCAGTCCCCTACCAAAAGGACCGGTGATCGTACTACCACAGGCCGCCCATTTCGCCAAGACCCGATTACGGGGCCGCGGCCTGCAGAGACAGACAAAGGAAAAAGGAGATTATGAAGAAAAGCATCCTTCTGATTGCCATGATCATGGCAATCGCAACATTCGCATTAGCCGGTGGAGACGCCGAAGCCTCGAACGACGGTGGTTCGGTCAGCGTGATGGTCTACGAGCGCGGCTGGGTGAACCCGGACGTTGGCACGGTGACCGACAACC
>JANQQY010000599.1 GCA_028284845.1 Spirochaetales bacterium | reverse complement strand
GACAAAGCGGATTGCGCGAGCCTGCCTCTGCGAGCTTCTTGGTGAGTTCCCTCGAAACTCGATAGACATCAGCGGTGACTGACGAGAATCGCTGATTCTTCAGCCGCCGATCAAAGAGCACAAAGGGAATCCCCCGCTCCTCCATCCGCTGACAGACCGCCTCATTGTTCGTCTGATAGGCTTCCCGACTGACGTCGTCGATAGGAACGTAGATCAGACCGTCCATCCCCTTGTCCACCAGATCGTCAACGTAGGCAGCAGCCTTCTCATAACTGTGATCTGAGTAGCCAATGACGGCATGAAGTCCGCGCGATTCAAGCGCATCTTGCATCGCCTCTACGACCTTGGTCCAGTAGAGGGAGACGTTGGTGTCAAAGGCGATGATTCCAACAAGACCGGTTCGGGCGCGATCGCTCGACTCCCAGTCTCGTCGCGCGTTCACATAGGAGCCCGATTTCGCTTTGCGCCGGATATGACCCGAATCAACGAGCTCAGCGAGCGCACGGTTGATGGTGACCGGCGTCGTACCGAACTGTTCCACGAAGTCCCTCGTGCTCGGCAGCCGCGAGCCTTCGGGGTATGCTCCCTTCTCGATCTGTACTCGTATCTGGTCTCGGATCTCTTCGTAGAGGAACTTGCTTTCAGCCGATGTCTCTGAGGACATTACGCTCTTCCTTGTCAGATTCGGGTGCAGATAGAGCGAAGGCGAGAGACCTGCCCTCGCCTTCGCCTATGCCAGCATTCTGGTCGCTTAGTTACCGTAGAAGTCGTTGTACCACTCGGTTGCCCGATCGGTCACAACGCGGCCGCCGGCAGCATACCACTCTTCGCGGTAGGCTTCCCAGTTGGCCTCGGTAGGAGCAATCGCTCCGGTGATCATCTGGCCGATCATCTCACGATACATAGTGGCCGAGTTGGGGAAGAAATCCTCATACCCATCGTAGATGGTGCCTGGCATCAGCATGTTCTCAGTCGGCTCCAGGAACGGAGTGACCTGTGAAAGAAGGTCGACCTTCATCTCGCCCATCGGCTGCAGTGCGACAATCTCATCAGAGACTTCGCCCATCGTGAGCGCGTAGGTCCAACCGAACGGCTTCTCTTCGATCACGCTGATGTTCCCAGCGCCGTCTCGCTCCCAGTTCACACCGGGGAGGCCGAGGGTGGAGAAGAGCTGTCCTTCCGACGAGGCTGACCAGTTGAGCCACTCCATGATGGCTTCCGGATCCTCTGCATCAGTGGTGATGAGGAAACGGGGAACCTGGATGGGAGGGAAGTAGTTGTTCTGACGACCAACGCCTTCGACGATCGGTGGGTGCGGCATCACAGTCCAGTGCTCGATACCGGTGGAGTCGTTACCGTCCTGGTATGCGAATGCGGACTTGTTGTGGATCTCGTTGATGAGGTGGAAGTAGTGTCCCACGCGGTCGTCAGCGATCTTGGCACTCCAGTCAGAGTTCTCCTGCGCAGGCATTGCCACGTCCATGAGGCCCTCTTCATAGAGCTCATTCAGGAACTGCACGGCGGCAAGCATCTCGTCAGAGACCTGATCGGACTCAAAGAAGCCCTCTTCCTCGTTCCAACGCCACTGCGGGTGCCCCTCGTACATGGAGACGCCATGCATAACAAAGAGGTCGTCGAACCAGCGGAAGAGAATACGTCCGGAGACGGGGATCTCGTCAGTGGGGTCGCCATTGCCGTTCGCATCCTGATCGCGGAACGCGCGGTAGACCTCAAGGAGTTCGTCCTTCGTGGTAGGCACATCAAGTCCGACTCGATCGAGCCAGTCCTTTCGGATCATGCCAACACGAGCAGTTACAACGGGAGCCGGCTGCGGAATGTACCAGATCTCTCCGCCCTGCTGCTCTCGGATGATGTCCCATGTCTCCTGGCTGTAGTACGCCTGAACGTTGGGATACTGAGGAATGAGGTCTGTCAGCGGGACAACGCGACCTGCCTCGATGAGCTCGAGAGCGAGTGTCTCGGTCCACGGAGAGAGTGCGGCAAACTCCTCGCCGCCTGCGAGCGCAAGGCGAAGACCCTGGAC
>JANQQY010000583.1 GCA_028284845.1 Spirochaetales bacterium | reverse complement strand
GATATCTCCTGGCAACGTCCTCGGCAAAGCTTGACCCCGCCGGAGGGCCGGCGCTGATCTCATAGGTCCGTGTGGCGTGACCGTCCTGGACCCGCACGCCGGCGTTGAGCGTCCCAATGTGCGAGAGCCGCGATTCTCCGTCGGAGTCGCGTGCATCCAGTGCCAGCGAGTGGAAATGGGTCGTGAAGATCCCCCGCGCACCCGCGATGCTGAGACCATCGAGAATCGCCGCGGCGATTCCCTCGGCCTCCTTGGGGCTGGTGCTCGCGAGGGGTTCGTTCAGCAGCACGAGGCTCCGATCCGAGAGGCTGTCAAAGAGCGCACTGATTCTTCGAGCCTCATCCTCGAATCGGCCAATCTCGTCATCGAAGTCTTCCTCAACCGGGAAATGGGTCATGATCGACTCGACAGGAGAGATCGAACCGGCCGTCGCCGGAATCGGGAAGCCCTGCTGGGCAAGGACGACGGCGATTCCCACCGCCTGCGTGAACGTGGTCTTCCCGCCCCCGTTTGGCCCGGTCAGCACGAAAATCCGAGCCTCGTCGGTCAGGCTCAGATCGTTTCCCACCATCCGTTCTCGTCCGGACTCACCCCAATGGGAGGCGAGCCGCAGATTGTAGAGGCCGGCGAAGCTGCTGACGCGCGCGGACCCTGCCTCGATCGAAGGAAACGAAACCGCGTAGCCGGTGTCGCGCAGACCCTGGAGCCAGCGGACGGCTCCAACAAGGTAGGCGAGCTCCGGGTAGAGGGCGCGAAAGATGTCCGTATTGACCTGCATGTAGGCGCGCAGTTTTCGGGCAAGGGGCCGGACCATGGGACGAAGCACCGAATCGAGCTCTTCAAAGAGCGGTGCAAGCGGCATGCGCTCGGGAGGCGCAACACCGGCGCCGCTTCGGATGAGCGGAGTCGTCGTCAGGTAGGGGTCGCCGGTCGCCTTGCCGAGGAACCCGGACATAAAGTGACCCTCGCGAAACCGCTTGGCATGAACGCCGAGCAGGGCGGCCTCAACGGGTCGCAACTTGTCGTCAAGGTTCACACCGATGGTCACGCTCTGATGGAGCTTGATCCCCTTCCGGAGCGACGGAAGCTCTTTCTCGAGCTGTTCT
Organism: Spirochaetales bacterium; assembly: GCA_028284845.1. Lineage (GTDB taxonomy): Bacteria > Spirochaetota > Spirochaetia > DSM-27196 > SLST01 > SLST01. The sequence continues at coordinate 3,852 of JANQQY010000583.1, read as the reverse complement.
ATGGATGGGTGGCGCTTCCGCTCGAGGAGCTCCTCCCGATAGGCCTGCAGGGCGGAAGAGAGCGACTTGGCAGCCGTAAGGGCGGCTGCGGTTCGCTCCAGGAGCGAAACGTAGAGCTCGAGCTCTCCAAGCCGCCAGATGACTTCAAGGAGCGGACGATCGGTCTCCTGTGCACCGTGCGCAAACACGGTGACCTCCTTCATCGGCTCGATGAGGGTCTCGAGCGACGAAAGGAGTTCCTCGTCATCCCAGAGCGCGCGGATGGTCTCCTGCCGAAATGCGATCGTCTTCTCGTCTGTGGGGAGCGTGGTCATCTGACGGAGGGCGTAGGGCTCGGATATCGCGTGGGGACACATCGCTGATGCGATACCCGCAAGTTCGAGGTCGTGAATGACTTCGTCTGATAACCGTCGCGATGGCTTCCTCTCGCCCTCCGGCGGCCGCAGCAGCGAGAGGTGAGTCAGACGCGCTCCCCGGCCGCCGCGGGTTCCAACGCGTGCTCAACGATGAAGTGTTCCGCCTCAAGGGCTGCCATGCACCCTGATCCCGCAGCAGTCACAGCCTGTCGGTAGACCTTGTCCTTCACGTCTCCGCAGGCGAAGACGCCGGGCACATTGGTGACGGTGGAATCGGGTCTGGTGATGACGTACCCGGTCTCGTCGGTCTCGAGCTGACCATCGAGAAAGGCGGTATTGGGCGTGTGGCCGATCGCGTAGAAGAGGCCACTCGCGTCGATGACCTGCTCGTCGCCTCTCTTGTTGTTCGTGACACGAAGCCCGCCGAGCGTCTTGTCACCCACCGCCTCGACAGCCTCGGTGTTCCACATGATCTCGATCTTGGGATCGTTGAAGACCCGCTGCTGCATCGCCTTGGACGCTCGTAGCTCGTCTCTGCGCACAAGCATTGTAACAGTCGATCCGAACTTACTGAGATAACTTGCCTCTTCGCACGCCGTGTCGCCGCCACCGATGACGACCAGAGGTCGCTCACGGAAGATGGGAAGCGCGCCGTCACACACCGCACACGCCGAGATGCCACGTTGCCAGAACAGCTCCTCACCGGGCAAGTTGAGGCGCTTCGCAGTCGCGCCGGTCGCAATGATCAGAGCCTCCGCGAAGTACTCATCGGTCGCGGTGGCGACCATAAACGGTCGCTTGGACAGGTCAACGCGTTCAATCGTCTCGGTCTTGATTCGCGTACCGTGTTTTACCGATTGTGCCCGTATCTGACTCATGAGTTCAGGCCCGGAGATACCTTCAGGAAAACCGGGATAGTTCTCAACGTCGGTCGTTGTCGTGAGTTGCCCCCCGGCGGCGACGCCGCCGGCCATAAAGCCCTCAAAGAGGAGCGGCTTGAGCTCCGCCCGAGCATTGTAGATCGCAGCGGTGTGAGCCGCGGGGCCCGATCCAATGATGATGACTCTTTCAACGTTCTGATCGCTCATGATTCCTCCGACTGCCGTGGCACGTTCAGGAGCTCGTAGACACGCTCTCCGTCGACCTCTTCGTCTTCGAGAAGAAGTGTGGAAAGCTTGTCCAACGAGTCACGATGCTCTTTGAGCAGCGACTGCGCACGCTCGTAGGCGCCCCTGAGGATCGACATGATCTCCTCGTCGATCTCTCGCGCGGTCTCTTCGCTGTAGCTGCGCTGCCGGCTGAGCTGCTCTCCCAAGAAGACGTCCCGATCGCCCTCGCCCATCGCGATGTGCGCCAGCTTGTCGCTCATGCCCCACATCGAAACCATGCTGCGCGCGATCTGGGTCGCTCGCTTCAAGTCGTTTGACGCGCCACTGGTCATCGACCCAAAGACGTTCATCTCGGCGGCACGACCACCAAGAAGGGTAACGAGTTGCTCCTCGAGGTATTCACGCGAGTGGTGCCACCGCTCCTCAGCCGGTTCCATATGCGTCACACCGAGCGCCATGCCTCGAGGAATGATTGTGATCTTGCTGACCGGATCCATATTGGGTAGCAATGCCGCGGTGATCGCGTGGCCCGCCTCATGGTAGGCGGTGATCCGTCGATCCTTCTCCTTCATCTTGATCGACTTGCGCTCAATGCCCATCACGATCCTGTCACGAGCCTGCTCGATGTGCTCCTCCGTGATGCTCTTGTCCTTCTTGCGCGCAGCGACAAGCGCTGCCTCGTTAAGAAGGTTCTGGAGATCGGCACCACTAAACCCGATCGTGCGATTCGCCACCTTGTCGAGATCGACGTCCGGGGCCATCGGCTTCTTTCGAACATGCACCTCGAGTATCTGCTTGCGCTCGTCCTTTGTTGGGAGTGGCACCGTGATCTGGCGGTCGAATCTGCCGGGACGCAGGAGCGCCGGGTCGAGGATGTCGGGTCGGTTTGTCGCGGCAATCACAACGGTGCTCTCGTTCTGCTCAAAGCCGTCGAGCTCACTCAACATCTGATTGAGCGTCTGTTCGCGTTCATCGTGGCCGCCGCCAAGACCGGCGCCGCGATGCCGACCAATAGAGTCAAGCTCGTCAATAAAGATGATGCTGGGCGACTTCTTCTTCGCATCCTTGAAGAGGTTCCGAACACGCGACGCACCCACACCAACGAACATCTCCATGAAGTCGGATCCGCTCATGCTGAAGAATGGCACGCCCGCTTCACCCGCAATCGCACGAGCGATGAGTGTCTTTCCGGTACCCGGGGGACCAACAAGGAGAATGCCCTTGGGTGATCGAGCGCCAAGGGCGCGGTATCGGCCCGGATCCTTGAGGAAGTCGACGATCTCCATCACTTCCTCTTTGGCTCCCTCAAGCCCGGCAACATCGGAGAACGTCGTCTTCTCTTTCTCCTGGTCGTAGAGTTTCGCCTTGTTCTCGCCCACCTGGAAAATGCCACGCCCCTGACCTCGGATGTTTCTGAACATCATCAGGAAAATCCACAAGAGGAAGACGTAGGGGAGGATCCCCACGAGGACTCCAAGGAACGTGGCCTGATCTGCCGGCTCGGTGTTGATCTCAACATTGTTGTCGCGAAGCAGCGGAAGAAGCTCCGGGTCGCCCCAGATAGGAATGTAGGTTGTGTAAGCGTTCGAACCGCGAAGACCGGTATTCACGGCGCCGGAACTCAGAACGCCGGTGATCCGATCCGCCTGAATCGTCACCGATCGAATCTGACCCTCGACCACCAGGGAACGAAACTGGGTATAGCTGATTTCCTGTCCCGTTCGGTTGCCCTGGAAGAGATTAAAGAGCATGGGAAGGAGAAAAAAGATGAGAAGCAGCGGGATGATGAGTCGCCAATTGATTGAGGGACGAGGGCCCTGGCCGGGTCCGTTCCCCTGATCGCCGCGATCGTTCTGGCCGTCTGGCATATCGCTAAAGTACCGAAACCCGGCTCGCGGAACAATCAAAGAGGCGCTACCATAGAGGCATGCAACTGCCCAGAGCCCTTCTTGTGGCGCTCTCCGTACAGCTGGCATGTCAGGCGTTCAAGCTCGTCTTCTATTCGATCAGAGACCGACGCTTTGGCCTTGGCTACTTCGTCACCGCCGGCGGAATCCCCAGCGCACACGGCGCCTTTGTCTCGGCGCTCTCCGTGTCGATTGGACTGAGTTCCGGCTTTGACTCCGACGTGTTCAGCGTCGCCGGCGTATTCAGCCTCATCGTGATCTACGACGCGTACAGGCTCCGCGGGCATGTGCAAGACCATTCAAAGCTGATCAACACCCATGTTCTCAGACCGGCGGGAGAGGAGCCGATCTCAGAGATGGTTGGGCATTCGGTGACGGAACTATTGGTGGGTCTGATGATAGGCGCGGGATGGGCACTCCTCGCCGGTGCCGTGCTAGGGTAGAGAGCGCGTCAGAAGGTCGAGTAGGGCTCGATCGAAT
>JANQQY010000577.1 GCA_028284845.1 Spirochaetales bacterium | reverse complement strand
AGCAAAGCCGAGGAGGATACGCGATCGGCGCTGGTGCTGTGGCCGGCGAATCCGAACACGCATGGCCGGCCTACTCTTCCAAAATCGTCGCAATCCGACCCATGACGTCGTCGGTGAGCTTCTCCACGACATCAAGAGCCTTCATGTTGCTCTCCAGCTGACTAACCCGAGACGCGCCGGTGATGACTGTGCTCACATTCGGATTCTTGAGGGTCCAGGCGAGTGCCATTTGCGCCATTGGCACGCCGAGCTCATCGGCGATAGTACCAAGAGCGCGCACTTTCGCGAGCTTTGCATCGCTACCCTCACCGAGCAGTGCGTTTTTGAGCCACTCGTACCCCGGGAGACTGAGACGAGAGTCCTCTGGGATGCCGTCGTTGTACTTGCCGGTCAACAGACCGCTCGCGAGCGGCGACCAGATTGTCGTGCCCAGTCCAAAGTCGCGATAGAGCTGGGCGTACTCCTTCTCAAATCGATCCCTGTGGAGCATGTTGTACTGTGGTTGCTCCATGAGAGGTGGTATCAGATTGTACTGACGCGCGACCTGATGCGCCTGAGTGATTTCCTGGGCGCTCCATTCGCTGGTACCCCAGTACATCACCTTGCCCTGCATGATAAGGCTGTGCATCGCCCATACCGTCTCCTCAATGGGAGTCTCCTGATCCGGACGATGGCAGAAGTAGAGGTCAAGATAGTCGAGCTGAAGTCGCTCAAGCGCTTGATCACAAGCTTCCCAAATGTGCTTTCGGCTCAGCCCTCGCTGTGTGGGAAGCTTGTCTCCCTCCACCGACCCAAAGAACACCTTTGACGAGACACTATAGCTGTCTCGCCGCCAGCCGTTCTGCTTGAGGACCTCGCCCATGATGATTTCAGCCTTCCCGGAAGCGTAGGCCTCGGCATTGTCAAAGAAGTTGACGCCCGCGTCGTAGGCGGCGACCATGCATTTCTTCGCCTCATCGATCTGAAGCTGCGTGTCAAACGTGACCCAGGCGCCATACGAGAGCGCACTGACCTTGAGACCTGAACGGCCAAGATTTCGATACTCCATGATGTCTCCTTTACGGTGAAGATATGCAGGAGACGACGGAGTGGAAAACTGATTGGACTGGATGAGGGGTCAGGACGAGTCAAGCCGGAGCTGACCGCTTCACGCGGGATCGAAACGCACCTCCTCCGTCGTTGATCGTCTCAGCTACGGTCTGGCACCGGCTGTGGATAAGAGCAACTCAGAGGTGAACTCCTCGTCGATTGGTCCACGGTATCGGCCCGTGACACTCACGTCCTGTTCGGAATCGAAATCGTAGCCCGTGAAGTTGAACTCAAAGACGAAGTCTCCGCCAAGCGTCTCGCGGATGGCGAATTGCCCCTCCGTCAGGTCTGCAACTGAGTCCCACGTTTCATCGACCGTGTCGATGCCTCCGTACGCAAAGCCATCAACGACGACAAACGCCTCTATTTCACTCGAGAATGTATACGTGCCATCGCTGATTGCCTGGCCTGGGAAAAGAGTCCTCAATTGTACCCAGTTACCGGATCCGCTTGGGAAGCCTTCATCGTCAACGTCCAGGTCTGCGGAGGTAAAAATCAGCACATTCTCGAAAATGCCGTCTGCCTCGTCGACGTACCCAACGGTAAGATCGGACAACTCATAGCGTTCACCATCGATCTCAATGTGATTGAACCCCGAGAGCAGCCAAGTGCATGATCCAAGGGTAAGGATCGCTGCCGCGACGGCAAACATAAGCGCAGACCTTGTCCATTTCTTCATTCATCACTCCTTGGTTCTTGACACTTGCCCAGTCTGGACCTATTGGGCTTCAGGAAGTCTGAGAATCGATCGGGAGTCGAACACAGACCCACTTGATGAGAGGTCTAGTTCACTATCAATCGCGCCCCGGAATCGTCCGGTCACATCGACTTCTCGATCGGACTCGTAGTCGTAACCTGTGAAGTCAAACTCAATCACGAAGTCGCCGCTGAGGGTCTCGCGAATGGAGAACTGACCGCCGTCAAACTCCACATTGTAGTCAGTGCTAACGACGTCATCATCAATGAAACGTGCGCCTACAGCCGCCGCCGAATAGCCTATCCCAAACGCCTCGGGCTCCTCTCTATATACGAACGTACCTTCCTCAAACTCCGGTCTTGGATAGATCGCGGTGAGGAGCACAACTTGCCCCGATCCGTCTGCGCCGACAATCGGATCATAGATCAGATCCTCTGAAGTGAAGACGAGATTGTATCCATGGAGGCCGCTGCCGCCACCGAGGTACCAGACCGCAAACTCAGACAACTCGTACCGATCACCATCGATCTCAATGTGATTGAACCCTGAGAGCAGCCACGTGCACGATCCAAGGCCGAACATCGCTACAGCGGCGACAATCAGCACCGCACTTCTCCCCCATTTGCTCATCGAACGCTCCTTCGTCGTTAGCACTCGCCGGACAAACCGGTGATATCACGGAGGGGCAACTGGGCTCAATGGGGATTTTCCCTATGCGTGCCGTCGAGCCTCCCTACGCCTCAACTCCCACCGCGGTATCCAACGAGAGCTCGATCATGGATGCGAAGCCAGCGCGTCGGTCCTCCGCGGAGAGCTCTTCACGAGTCACGAGGCTGTCACTGACCGTGCAGATGGCGAGTGCGTGCGCCTTTGCGGCGGACGCGAGGGTGTAGAGGGCGTTTGCCTCCATTTCAACGGCGAGCACCTGATAGTTCGCGAGGTGCTTCCAGGCTTCCGGGTCGTCTTGGTAGAAGGTGTCGCTCGATACGATTCCACCGACGTGATAGCGCAGGGCGCGCTCGTCGGCAAGGTCGGCTGCGCGGCGAAGAAGGCCGAAGTCGGCGCAGGGCGCGAAGTCTTTTCCGCCAAACCGGAGGCGGTTGTGCGCATTGTCCGTACTCGCGGTCATGGCAATGACGATGTCGTTCACATGGACGTCAGCCTGGTACGATCCGCACGATCCGATTCGGATGAGGGTCTTCGCCTGGTACTCGTGGAGGAGCTCGTGAACGTAGATCGAGAGCGACGGCACTCCCATCCCAGTCCCCTGGATGGAGACACGGGTTCCTTTCCAGGTTCCGGTGAAGCCGAACATTCCGCGCACCTCGTTGTAGCAGGTGACGTCTGAGAGGAGTTCTTCTGCCGCGAACTTCGCTCGAAGAGGATCACCGGGTAGCAAGACGATGTCGGCGATTTCGCCGGAGGCGGCACCAATGTGGACACTCATGAGTTCATTGTAGCCGCCCACTACTCTCGGTACTATGGCCCCGACTATGGATCAGAATCAAAAGCTGCGGGTCGCTGTTGTGTTCGGAGGCCGGTCCGCAGAGCACGAGATAAGCCTGCTGTCAGCACAGAACGTGATCGGGAGCCTCGACCCGGAGAAGTATGAGCCGGTCTTGATCGGGATCGATCGAGAGGGCCGATGGTTTCTCAACGAGGGGAGCATGCATCTTCTCAACTCGGAAGATCCATCGGCTATCCAACTCGCATCGACCTCATCTGAGATTGCCCTTCAATCGACAGGACCGTCCAGCCGTCTGGTCCGGGACGATGGCGGTCTCGTTGGCGCCATTGACGTCCTCTTTCCGGTCCTTCACGGCCCGTACGGGGAGGACGGCACGATCCAGGGACTGGCGAAACTCGCGGACGTTCCATGCGTGGGCGCGGGGGTTCTGGGGTCGGCAGCGGGGATGGACAAGGACGTTGCGAACCGGCTGCTGCGCGACGCGGGCATTCCGGTCGCCCGGTTCATCACGATCCGGCGGGGGCACACTCCCGACTACGCGACGGTCACCGCAGAACTGGGAGACCGTGTCTATGTGAAACCTGCGAATCTAGGTTCTTCGGTGGGGATCTCTCGGGTCGAGAGTGCGGGCGAGTATGTTCGCGCCGTTGAGGGGGCCTTCGCCTACGATCGCAAGGTCATCGTTGAAGAGGAGATTCGGGGCCGGGAGATCGAGGTCTCTATCCTTGGGAACGACGAGCCGATCGCGTCCATCCCCGGGGAGATTGCGGCGGCCGACGGTTTCTACTCGTACGCCGCGAAGTACCTCGATGAGAACGGCGCAACACTGACCATCCCCGCAGAGCTGACGGAGGCTGAGCGTGCGACTGTTCAGGCGACCGCCCTCCGTTCATTCGAAGTGCTCGAGTGCGCGGGGATGGCACGCGTAGACGGCTTTCTCACCACGGACGGGGTATTCTTCATCAACGAGATCAACACCATCCCTGGATTCACGAGCATCAGCATGTACCCCAAGCTCTTCGAGGCGAGCGGAATTCCTCAGACCGAGTTGATCGATCGCCTCATTGAGCTCGCTATCGAACGGCACACGAGTGATCGCACTCTGAAGCTCGAGCCGTAAGCCACCGGTGTGCTACTGGCCGGATATGGAGTCGACGCCGGCAAAGAGCTTCTGCAATCGGAGCACGACATCACGGTCGAGCGGCGGCTTCTGCACCGTGCCAATATTCTCCTGCAAATGCTCGAGGTTTCCAGTTCCACTCAACGTTACGTGCACCGCTTCCTCGTGACGGACGAATCGGTACGCTGCCTCCACAAGACTCTCTGCGTCGGACTCACGAACGACCCAGCCAAGGGGATCGTAGATGGTTCCACCGGCCTCCTCAATCGCGGCGGAGGTAATGGTACCCTGCTCTACCAGAGCACTCACGACCTCAAGGAGGCGTTCCACACGGCTGAGCGCGAGCCGAACCGCGAACATATCAAGAACGCCAATCCCGCGACGGAGGGCGTCCGGAAAGATGAGATCACGTGCCGACTGATTCAGAATGTTGTAACCCACCATGATCACATCCCAGTGGTCGCTCCTCACCGCGCGGGCCAGCATATCGTGCCCCGGATCCCGGTTGAACATTTCGGTGACGCCGGCGAGCCGTAGTTTTCCTTGCTCCTTCGCACGAAAGAGACCGGGAAGCAGGTTCTGAACGACGTGGTCGTACTTACCGATTGTGACGGCGTGGAAGTGGCAGATATCGAGGTAGTCGGTGCCGAGGGCCTTGAGGCGAGCATCGATGTTCGCAAGAACTCCTGCTTCGTCAAGCTCTTCCCAATGACTGATCTTGGTCGACACGACGACGGTCTCGCGAGGCACGTCGGCAATGGCGCGGGCAACGGCGGACTCGGTTCCATAGGCTTCAGCGGTGTCGATAAAGTTGACGCCTTGATCGATCGCAGCGCGGACCACACGAACGGCGTCAGCCTCCTGGCCACCATGTCTGAGTCCTAGCTGACTCGGGCCTCCGCCGCCAACCCCAAGCGCGCTGACAGTCACGCCCGTCGATCCAAGCATCTGATAGTCCATCAATCCCCCTGGAGCAGTCGTGGATCGTACGGTGCTCCCTGCAGGCGCGCGCGCACCGACTCGTCGACCTCACCACGAACCTCCTCAATATGCCCACGCCGGACGAGCACTTCCACCGATTGACCGCCCGATGTGCCGCGATCCTTGAACGGTGGACTATGCCCATAGACCCACGACCATTCGCGAAGCTCGGCGGCGCGTGAGTCGATTTCTTGCGCGGCGTCCGATATGAGTGTGGCGAGCGGATCGACACCAGGAGGCGTCGCATGACTGTACGAGAAGCGATCCAACCAGGCCGCCTCCAATGCGTCCCAGACCGCCGAGTGCGTGATGGAAGAACTCGCCTCATTGAGGTTGATCACCCGTGATCGGACGCTTTGTGTCGCCTTGCTCGTGATCTGTGTCGCCGAACCGCGCAGATAGGCAAGAAGGCGATCGAGATTGGCATGAACGAGGAGCGTCCCGTGATGGAGCGAGTGGCCTCTCGAATGTCGATAGGCGCTCCCGGAAAACTTACGACCATGAAGAAGCAAGTCGTTTCGATCGTTGGCTGTCGCATCGATGCCAAGAGCGCGGAGAGCGCTCAGGAGGATCTCGACATGCGTCGCCTGATCGTACTCCGCGGCGGGAGCAATAAAAGAGAAGTTCGAGTTTCCCGGGTCGTGGTAGACCGCACCTCCGCCACTCACGCGGCGAACCAAGGGTACGTCATCGGCTTCCATCTTGATGATGTCGCACTCCACCCACGGGTTCTGGTGCCGACCAATGACGACGCACTCGGAGTCAACCCAGAGGACGAGCATTGGTCCGTTTCGCTCTGCGTGATCAAGGAGCCACGACTCAGTGGCGAGGTTGTAAAATGGATCGAGGCTTGGAAGGCGGATGACCACCGGTGAGTTTACTCGGGATCGACCCTGAGCTGAGCAACGATGCCGAAGTGGTCAGAAGCATGAACCCCATAGGTGGGCTGAGCAAAGATGATCGAAGCGCTTCGTGCGAAGATTCCGGAGCCGCGAATGAAGATATAGTCGTAACGAACTCGTTCACCTTCAAATGAGCCAAGGCCGTGATCGATGATGTTTCCATTCAAGGCGGAATCGTAGGTAACTCCTGTTCCACGACCCACGACCGACCACACGTCCACAAATCCCGCGTCGCGGAGAATCTGTATCTCTTCAGAGTCGGGGAGGGAGTAGAGACTACCCATGAGAATGACGGGCTCTTCACCGGCAAGCTCGTTGATAAAGACGACCGTTTCCTCCGCCTCTCGAATCCTTCGCTCGCTTCCGGCGATAGCTTCACTCGTCCTCCGCGAGAGATCGGCCGCATCTATCTCGCCGGCGAGATAGTGATCAACGAGCTGTACGAGACGAGTGCGATCCGCTTGTGGTGATGGTGTCCAGCGCGTGGAGAAGAGGTGCACCGTTCGGTCCTCAACCACGATGGTCCCTGCGAGAATTTGACTACCGGTCCCGAACTGGAATGAAGCGACATTCCCTGCGGCGGGCCCGGCTAGCTGTTTCACCGCTGAGAGCGTCAGCTGTCGCTCCGGCGGTGCAAGCAATGCCTCACCCTCGCGAAGGTTCGCGGGCAGTCCAACAGTTCCAACTCGAACCCCGCCCTGCCGCACATCCGATATCGCATCAAACCCCATGAGTGATCCAAGATCTTCGGCATAACGCGGCAATGGATTCGCTTCTTGGACGGCGACAGCATCAAGATCGAGGCCGGAAAGTCCATCTGCGAGCAGGTCAAATCGAAAGGCGCGAGTCGCCCGGTCTTCGTACTCTCTCGAAACAAAGGCACCCCTGTACTCCAGACCTGACCACACATTGATCGTGGCAACCGTGATGTTCTCGGCATGAAGTGCTGTTGCAGCAAAGAGCGCGATCAGCACCAGGGCGCGGGTTCTCATGCCTCAATTCTACGGTGGGCTCATTTGATTCACAAGTCGCTTTTCTGTCGCCTACCCTTCGCGCGATGATGGACTACATTGGAGCACATGGCATCTGGACGCCCCGATCTTTGGATGATTGCGCTTCTTGGAAACTCCGGTACCAAGTACGAGAGAACCCGGCACAACGCCGGTTGGATGCTCACTCCATGTCTTGCGCCTGAGGCGGCATGGCAACAGAAGTTCAAGGGGCGCTGGTCACGATCACGACTCAACCACAAGGATGTGATCATTCTGGAGCCCCAGACAATGATGAATCGAAGCGGTGAGAGTGTGGTCGCGGCTCTTCGGTTCTTCAAGCTGGATCCGGAACATCTGATCGTGGTCCACGACGAGACGGAGCTTCCGTTTGGAGAGGTTGGAATCCGAATGGGCGGCGGGTTGGCAGGTCACAACGGCTTGAGGTCGATCGCCCAATCGATCTCTTCTCGTGAGTTTTGGAGAGTACGGATCGGGATTGGCAGACCGGCGCACGGCGCGCTGCACTCGCACGTTCTTGGTCGTTTCTCCAAGGACGAGGAGGCACAACTTCCAACGATCCTGCAGGGTGTCGCTGACAAGCTGCGCGACACGCTGCAACCGACATCGGAAATGTCAGAATCTCGTTTATCGTTCTGAAGCGTTGAGGATTCGAAAGGAGTACTGTAGCCTCGAACCATGGACGGACAGGCTCCTGCAACGATTCTTCGCACCGCGCGTCCAGAGAACGCACGCAACCAGGCCATCAGCCAGATCGCATCGGACTTTCACTACGTTTCGCAAGATCTTCGCGTTGAGGAGCTGGCGGAAGCGCTTGGAAAGGACGAATCAATCTCAGCTGTCGGCGTCGTGGATGCCGATGAGAAGATAGTCGGGATTGTTAGCCGCAAGGAGTTCTTTGGACTTCTCAGCCGGCCTTATGGACGTGATGTTCTCAAGAACCTCGAAGTGATCGAGGTGATGAGTGACGCGCCGGCCGTTGGTGCGGACACCAACCTGTTCACCATCGCGGAAGAGTTGGACAGCTATCTCAAGTCGAGCGAGATTTCGTTCTTCCCTATGAATGACGACAGCGGTCGGTTCAGGGGTATCTTCTCGACGCACGACTTGCTGCTTCACCTCTCTGAGATGACCCAGAATGACATCAACCTGGCCCGAAGACTCCAGTCGAGACTCGTCCGTGAACGAGAATTGGTGGTGGGACAATCATTCGAGTTCTCCGCCTACTCCGCCTCCGCGCGAGGCGTCGGTGGCGACTTCTACACAGTCATCCAAGCGACGGAGAACGATTGGGTAATCGCGCTGTGTGATGTATCCGGTAAAGGAGTGTCAGCATCAGTCGTAACATCAGTCATCTACGGGATGATGAGCATTTACGACTTCAGGCAAGGAATCAGACCGTTCATTCAAAAGCTGAACGACTTTATGGTCCGCACGTTTGAATCCGAGAAGTTCGTCACAGGACTCTTCATGGCATTCGACGAGCGAGTTGGCACGCTTCAGGTTCTTGATATGGGCCATTCTCACATCTTTGTATGGCGAGGCGGGAAGCTGCTGCGAGTCGCAACGCATCAACAGAATCTTCCACTGGGTGTCGTTGCAGATGCTCAGCCCCGGGTAAGCAGATTCAGCCCACACATCGGCGATGTACTACTGGTTGTCACCGATGGCCTGCTCGAACAGAAGAACATTCGCGGCAACGAGTACTCGATCGATCGGGTTTCACGTGTTCTGGAGAAGGAGTCGGAGAGTCCGGTGGAGGTCATCAACGATCGGATCATCGCAGACTTTGAGAGCTTCCGAGGCACGCACCATCTGACTGACGATGTCACCTACGGCATCATGAAGTTTGGAAATCAGGAAGTCACGCTTTAGGCAAGCGTCCGCCGTACCGCGACTCGATTGCGCGCATTGTTAAAGACGACACCATCGTTCCAGTACTCCACGGCGGCAAACATCGCGTTCCCGCCGTCGTTTTCATCGCTCTCATTGGTTCTGAACGTCAGGTAGTTCATCATCTCGTCAAAATCCTGCTTCTCATAACACTCGAGCTTCTTGCGATAGAACTCGTTCCATCGCTCGAGTTCTCTGAAGCCCTCCCCCTCGTCCTCAACGACCAGGTGAGCGTGCGTCACAGAGAACGAAAACCAGATCTTGATGGCCTTCGACCTGTCGCTCCGATTACCATGTTTCACCGCATTCTTGATGATCTCAGAGATCTGCTGTTCAAGCATATTGATCTCCTGAATCTCAGGCGGCGCTTGCTGAGAGATCAGATTGCTCAATCGCCGAATCTGGCCAAAGTCGATGTAGAACGTCTTGTGGAACATCTTCTCCGTCTGCTGAAGGCGATGATCGGAGTCCACGATCAGTCCCTTGAAACCATCTGTGGGTCGTTCATCGTCCTCAACAGCCGCCAAAGCCTCTACGGCCTCTTCCACCGTCGTGGTGATTGGCAAGAACCCCACAAGCTTGGTCAGGGTGATCACCTTCATTACAGAACCTGAAATTCGTGCGAAGAAGACGTGGCCATTCCGTTTCTGCGAAGAGGTAAACAGATAGAGGAGCACACCAATTCCGCTTGAATCCAAGTAATCGAGCTTCTCGAGATCGACGATGAGCCTCTTGCGACCGTCATTCCACAGTCGTTGTGCTTCCTCCTTCACTCGTGACGCGTTGTAGAGGTCCAAATCGCCGGATATGCAGACCTTTGTGATCCTGTGTTCCAACTCCTGAGACTGAATCGTCATGGCCTATCCTTGATGTGCGGTCGCCTTTTGATAGGCCTCTTCAACAGATTCTACGATTGGGAAGAATCTGAGCAGACTCGTCAGCTCAATCACTTTGCGAACCGTTCCATGAACGTGCGCAAACCACACAGGAATCTGACTTTTCTTCGCCTGAGTGAAGACAAAGATGAGAACACTGACGCCACTGGAGTCGATATACTTCAGCTGGTTCAAATCGAGGATCAGAGGATCCTTACGCCCATCAAACAACCTCACCACAAGCTGTTTGAGCTCGTGCGAGTTGTACATGTCCATCTCGCCGGAGACCGCGACAAGATTCACACCCGGCTTCACGCGTTTGTGGTTGATATCCATGATTCCTTCCGGTAACCAGATAGATAGTGAGGAGATGTTAGCACTCGATGAGTAGCGAGTTCGTCCTGAAACTCATTCCCTCTGACGACGGCGCAAGTGCATTCGTACGCGGAGGACAAAAACTCACACGAGTAGCCCTTGCCGGAGGTATCGAAGCGATCGGGCTGACGCTGCCACAATACGATGCGACGCTGATCGCACGCCTGACCCAGACAGGTATGATCGAGCGGATCGAGGCGGAGAGCCCCGACCTCCTTCGACACAGAAATGCAATCCAAGAATTGAGCAAGGTCACCGGCAGCGCTGCGATCGATCAAGCGTTCGCACGCGATGTGACACGGATAACAAAGACGATGGGGGCGACCAGTCGCCCAGGGAAGCCTGAGTCGAACCAGAGCGATGCGCAGCCAATTGCGACGATGAAGATGATTCTCTCCTGGCTGAAGGGGACCAAGCGAAGCACCGTGGAAAGTGCGGCGGCCCTCGTACGGCGTCTTGACCGAAGGATTCTACTGGCGATCGATGGAGTGGCTCGAGCAGATGCTACAGGCATGAGCATCCGGTCGTTCAGGGAGTTGGTTCTCAAGTACACTCGCCGTCTCGAGATTCCAGACTACTTCGGCCTCGTGGTACTCGAACTCGTGAACAACTTCCAGGTTCAGGTCATGCAGAGTTTCGCAAAGAAAGCCGGTATGAGCACGGCAAAGATCCGAACACTCTATCAGGACGCAGCGGTACGGGATCAGATCAGTAGGCTCATGCAAGAACAGGGAGAGACGAGCGCCGTTGGATGGAGAGTGTACCCCCGGGAAGGGTCCGGCCGTCGGACGACGGATCTGACCGTTACACTTGCCGGGTCTGGCGCACCCATGGAAGCCTTGAGTACGGAGGTAAAGCAGAAGAGTAGCATCTCCTTAGGGGAGCGAAGCCTCACAGAGTTCTACAACGACAGCGACGAGTCGGTCTTTAATATCGAGCTTGGCTTGTACTACCTCTCCTACCTTGACGAGCTCTGCGAGAAGGCAGGTATCACCTTCAAGACCATCATCCGGGAGATCGCGGGCACCGGTAACCGAATTGTCATTCTGAAGATGGCGATGTGAAGCCGACCTCCTCGACCTATCCGGAGCCGAGGTTCGTCCGGCCGCGAAGGCTCCGCTCGATCGTGAGTCGATCGGCATACTCGAGATCTCCGCCTACGGGGAGGCCAAGCGCGAGACGCGAAACACGAAGTCCCCGTTCTTCGAGCATCCGTGCCAGGTAGAGCGCCGTTGTATCGCCTTCAACGGTAGGATTCGTCGCGAGAATGACTTCTTCGACTCCGGCATCGCAGCGGTGAATCAAGTCCCCGACCGTGAGGTTCTCCGGACCAACACCATCGATGGGCGAGATAACACCACCAAGGACGTGATAGAGGCCGCGGTAGGCGCCGGTAGCCTCAAGGACCGAGACATCCTGGGGTTGCTCCACAACGCAGATGAGTGATCGGTCTCGCGACTGGTCACTGCAGATGTCGCACGGGTCGGCCTCCGTGTACGATCCGCATACGGAGCACCGTATGACGCGATCCTGGATCGTACGGATCGACTCCGCGAGCGTCTCAGGGTAGGTCCGGTCCGACTGGAGCAAGTAGTAAGCAAGTCGAGTCGCGCTTTTTGCGCCAATGCCAGGCAGACGCGAAAGCTGGCGAACGAGCTGGTCAATCGCGTCGCGAGCCACTACGACTGTCCGAAGAGTCCAGGCGGTAGGTTGAGCCCTCCGGTCACCGAGCTCATCTCCTCTTGAATCCGCTCTCGGGCCTTGTGGGATGCATCACTGAATGCGGCAAGAACAAGGTCTTGCAGCATCTCGCGGTCGTCCATGGCGTCCGGCGCAATCTCGACGTTCGTAACGAGGAACTCACCAGTCACCGTGACGCGCACCATATCTCCGCCCGCAGTCCCGGTGACTTCAATGTCTTTCACCTTTGACTGCGCATCGCTCATGCGTGACTGGAGCTGCTGTACGTTCTTCAGAATATCCATTGGATTCATGTGTCACCATCCACAACTTCACCGCGAAACACCTTCTTCACGGCTTCTGCACTCGAACTCAACTCAGAGCCCTCGGGTGGAGCCTGCACATCGGCTTCGTCCACCTGTATACGAACGAGCACAGGAGTATCAAGAATCTCCCGCGCGACCTGTCGCAATGTTTCCTCACCACCCCGCGCGGACTCCGCCTCAAAACGCTTCGAGAACGTAACTCGGAGCTCTGTTCCCTCGAGCGACCATGAGGTTGCTTTTGCTAGCTGGGTTGCAAGCGTCAGGTTGTGCTTCCGAATCGTGCCGATCATAGCCTCTACTTTCTCGTGGAGGAGGCCAGAAAACGAGGCGTGGAGTTCAGCGGCATCGTCATCCAGTGAATCGTCCGCCGCTGATGCGTCTTCCGTTTGAGCTGGACCGGACTCGGATGAGTGGTGGGACGACGAATCGGCCGCCGGCTCGACCTCCCCAGCTTCGCCGGCTGTGAAGCCCTCCCGCAGCTCCTGCAACTCTTGGAGGATCTCCTGGCTGGTCAGGTAGTCTCGAAGCGCAGCGAGCTTACTCAGCGTCAAATCGAGGTCAAAGCGCGGATTGACGCTGTAGCGAATTGAGCGGTAGAGGCCAAGAACCAGCTCGAGTGCATGCTCAACCTGTGATGCGGATAGAACGCGGAGCATTTTGCCGGAGAACCGGTCGGCGGAGAAGCCAAGGAGTGACTCTCGGCGCACGCCCTTGTTGATAAAGAGAACACTCCTGAAGTACTCGGCAAGATCGATGGTGAACTGCTCCACGGAGACACCCATGGACATGATTCCATCGGTGAGTTCGACCAGTTTCCGGCCATCGCCATCCGCGACCGCGTCTGCAATCTCATTCAGATTGTCGAGTCCAACAAGACCGAGCTTCTCCCGAATCTTCTCGAGTGTAATATGCCCGTCCGAGAAGCTGACAACCTGGTCGAGCAGGGTATAGGCGTCACGCAGTGAACCCGTCGATTCTTTCGCGACCCAGAAGAGCGCATCGTCGTCGGCCCTGATCTCAAGCTCGCCGACAACTACATCGAGTTGCTCCTTGACCGACTCAATAGGAATGAGTCGAAAGGCGAACTGCTGGCACCGCGAGCGGATCGTTGCGGGAACCTTGTGGATCTCAGTTGTGGCAAAAACGAAGATCACGTAGGGAGGAGGCTCTTCAATCGTTTTCAGGAGCGCATTAAATGCGCTGTTTGAGAGCATGTGAACTTCATCAATGATGTAGATCTTGTAACGAGAACTCGTTGGGGCGAAGAGGACCTCGTCCTTTATTTGGCGTACGTCATTGACGGAGGTATTGGACGCACCGTCGATCTCGATTACGTCCATGGAGGAGCCGCGCGAGATCTCCTCACTCCCCGGATAGTCGTCACATCCATCGGCGTTGGGACCGTCCGGGCAGTTCAATGCACGGGCCAGGATTCGGGCCGCAGAGGTCTTGCCGACACCACGCGGTCCCGAAAAGAGGTAGGCGTGTGCGATTCGGCCGGATGTGATGGAGTTCTTGAGGCTGGCAACCACGAACTCCTGACCCACGAGTGAGTCAAAGGTTCGAGGGCGTCTGCGGGTTGCGGTTACCTCATAGTTCATTGGCAAAAAAGACCTCTTCAGCTCGAGCCAAGTACACCGCGGCGCCCTGACCGGTCACTTACCGCTGCTTCCTTCCGGACCTGACGGGGTTGGGCGATGGTCAGTCGCACGGGACCCGACCGTCAACACTGAAGAGGCGCTCGGAGAGAGAGGGATTCGAACCCTCGGTACGCGTAAACGTACACACGCTTTCCAAGCGTGCACCTTAAGCCGCTCGGTCATCTCTCCGGATGGCGGAGAGGGAGGGATTCGAACCCTCGGTACCGCAAAGCGGCACAACGGATTTCGAGTCCGCCCGATTCAACCACTCTCGCACCTCTCCACACAGGAGCGCTTAGTGTAATGAAGGGCGTGGGACAATTCAAGATTCGGCCGCCGCAGAGAGCTGTTGGACCAAGTCGCGCTGAGTGCCGATTGTATGGAGAGTGGGTATGAGTGACCGAACCGAGATATCCAAAGCCGAGGCCGCCAGCGCCGGACTCACCTACGTCTCCGACGGCGTACCCGGCATCAGCCGCCGACGTTCGGGCAAGGGCTGGTCATTCTACGAGCCGGACGGCTCCCTGATTTCAGACCGCACCACTCGAAAGCGCCTTCTCTCCCTCGCGGTTCCCCCTGCTTGGACCGATGTCTGGATCTGTCCAGATCCGAATGGGCACATTCAGGTCACTGCGCGTGATGGGAAGGGGCGCAAACAATATCGGTACCACTCCCGCTACCGGGACGCGCGAGACGAGTCGAAGTTCCGGCGGATCTTCCAGTTCAGCGATGTGCTTCCGGCGATTCGCGAGCGGATCGAGTCGGACTCCCGAAAGCGATCTCTGAACCGAGAGAAGGTCCTCGCCACGGCAGTCCATCTGTTGGACACAACGCTGATCCGGGTTGGGAATGAAGAGTATGCGAAAGAGAATCGCTCGTTCGGCCTTACCACGCTCCGAGACGAACACGTCGCCATTGATGGAACACAAGTAACGTTCAGCTTTCGCGGAAAGAGTGGTATTGATCACGCGCTCTCAGTTCGAGATCGCCGCATTGCTCGTATCATCCAGCAGTGTCGCGATCTACCGGGAGAGGAACTCTTCCAGTACGTGGATGCCGATGGCAAGCAGATTGCGATCACGTCAGACGATGTGAATCGGTACCTGGAGTTGATCGCCGGCATTCATGTCACGGCGAAGGACTTCCGGACCTGGGGCGGGACAATGCTCGCCGGTCAACGTCTTCGAGAACTGGGGCCGGCCGAAACCGAACGGACGATCGCCAAGAACATCAACGCTGCGCTTGATGCAGTGGCCGAGCGCCTGGGTAACACCCGGACCGTCTGCCGCCAATACTACGTCCACCCCGCCCTGATCGAGGCGTACAAGGGTGGGCTCACTGCCGGTGCTCCCCTGCCCATCGAATCAGAAGAAGAGCGACGAACCGGCCGCGTACCGGCGCTTCGACGAGACGAGGTCGCCGTCCTTCAGTTCCTGAGCGAGATTGAGACATCCAAGGCGATTAGTCAGAACGTCAGTTAGCGCTGCATCTGAAACCGTGTGCCGCCCGGTGCAAAGCGATCGAACTCGCGAACCGCTCAATCAGGCACTGCGGCGCAGCCCGATGCTCATCCAGCCTCGGTCCAGGCAGGTCCATCCGGGTAGGCGAATTGCGCCCGGGTCTCCGGCTTCATGTCAACGATGTAGCCCGGTTCGGAGGGCATGTGAACACGACCGTCGCTGACGACCGACGGGAACGGAAAGTAGTCACGACAGAAACCAACCTGCTCTACGATCACATCGGGATTTCCAGACGCGATGCACACTTCATTGAAGGCGGCGAGATGGGGGACGAGCTCGTCCAAGCCGCTTCCGCCGGCGTGCGGACAGATCGCTACCCCGTACTTCGCCGCAACGAGCATGATAAGGATGACCTCCGGTGGTCCGATGACGCGACAGGCATCGATCTGAAAGCGGTCCACCGCCCCGCCGGCGATCAGTTGCGCCGCCACATGTGAGTTAGGACAGTTCTCACCGGTCACCACGTGGATTCCCGATTCTTTGAGTGCTGAACGGATCTGTGCATGTCCGTCGATCAGGTCGGGTGCTGTTGGCTCCTCGATCCACGTGATGGCAAACTCCGCAAGAGAGCGCATCCATTCGATCGCCTGAGGAACACTCCAGACCTGATTTGCGTCAACCAGAACGTCGATCTGATCTCCAAAATGCTCGCGCACTGCCTTGAGCCGCATTCGGTCGTGCTCGAGTTCTCGCCCTATCTTGAGCTTGAACGCGCTTACGCCTCTCGCCGCTCGAACGGATTCGATCTCATTAAGAAGGTCGTCCACGCTGCTCCCAATCCACGTGGTGTGGTAGCACGGCAGTCCGTCCTCCTTCAGCCTCGTAATCCGCTTTGACCTATCAGCAACACCCTTCGCGAGAATCTCTCTTGCCTCGTTGATGGTGAGCACATGCTCGACGTAACGAAAATCGAGCATCGCCACGATCTCGTCTGGAGACAGCGCGCTCAACGCCTGCCAGAGAGGCCGCCCCCGACGCTTCGCCCACAGATCAAAGATCGCGTTCGCGAGAGCACCGGCGCCCATGTAGTAGGGGCCTGACGCCGGACCAATCCACCGCGACTGGAATGGGTTCGCAAGCTCGCGCCAGAGCGAGGCAAAACCGGCAACCATCTCATCCACATCCCGACCTACGACGATTGGGGCGAGTTCGCGCACGGCCTCACAAACCATCTCGTTGCCGCGACCAAGCGTGAACCCGACACCAACGCCTACGCCCGCGTCAGTCTCGATCCGAACGTAAGGATTTGAGTAGTCGGTCTGAGGGTTGGCTGCGTCGGACCCGGATCCGTCGCGACCGAATCTGAAACGAATGTCTTCAACAGTGACGCCGGTGACGATCGATGTGTCCATAGGGCACTGTATCAGGTGACGCGGTTGGTAGCACATGCCCGTTTCCGGCGCCAAACGACGGCAGGCGCGAAGCGTCCGACTGGCGCTACCTGTTCATCAAGGCCCGCCCGGCGTCGATGAGGACCTCAGCCTGACGTGCGGTCTTGAGTTTGCCCCGGATCGTTATCGTCACGGTATGATCCGCCGCGACCACCGTGACCGGGGCAGCCATCATGGTGGCGAGCTGGGTCCATCGGCTTCCATCGCCAACCACGCGCTCAGCCGCCATCTCATCACTCGCGAAGACATCGAACTGTTTGCGAAATTGTTCATCGCCAAGTGTATCCAGGCGACGTGTCCCACGTATAAGCGCAATACGGTCTCCAAGCATTGGGCGCAAGAGACTCTGGAGGCGATCGCTGTCTGGATCCATGTTCGCGATGAAGGTGGGAAGCTTGGGACCGATCAAGACCGTGTCCGAGCCAGGGTACTCGGCAATCCACTCGGTCTGGTGGTTACTCCGAGTAGCCGCCCGATTACCGCCTCGAAAAAAGAGCGCCGTGAGCTTCCAGTCATCAGCGGCGACAGTGTAGACCGTATCGCCGCCGGTGCTCTTCGTGAGCGCCCAACCCTCGCGTTTCGCAAGAGCGCCCATCTCCTCCAACGGATTGGACCGAGGATTCTGACGCGCGTGGCGAATCCCGGCGATGAGCGAGACAAGAAGCCCAACTCCAATGACGACAAAGACGATCATTGTATTCACGTTGAACCCTCCAAGAGACCCTTGGACCCCGGCTCAGCAACGCCGTGCACCCGGTCTGCTCGCCGAAGGTGGCGAAACCGACGCGACGAGTCAATTCGGGATCCAAGGAGTATCGAACCGAGCTGGGACTTCAGAAGCAACGTCCGATGATTGCTGCCGAGTGTGCGCCGCGCTACAATAGTCTCTTCGCTTGCGCAAAGGGGTTGGCAATGAAGTTCAGATTCTGGAAGCGGGAAGAATCGATCATTGGAAAGATCGACGCCTATCTGACACAGATCGACTCGTGCCGAGACCTCTTTGTCGTCGCCATCGGCTCGCTCGTGACCGAACCGACTGAGGTGCCCGGGCGCCGGATTCGAGAGGTTCACGAGGCAGAGGCTCGGGCCGACGATCTTCGACGCGAGATTGAACTCATCCTCTACCAGCGAGCGCTCATCCCCGAATCTCGCGGTGACGTTCTGGGAATGATCGAGACGCTTGACCGAATTCCAAACGCCTTCGAACACATTGTGGAAACGATGCACACGCAGCAGCAGATCGTCCCAAAGGAGTTCCAGGAGAAGTTCCTGGAACTGGTCAAAGTCAATGTGGATGCCTACAACGCGCTTCGAGATGCCGTCCGAGATTTTTTCTACAACCGCGGAGATGCCGTGGACAAGCTCGATAGTATTGATGAACGAGAGAGCCGATCCGACAAGCTCCAGCGCAAACTCATCAAAGCGATCTTCGAAGATGAGATGCCGACTGCCGAGAAGATCCTCCTTCGCGATCTGGTAAACCGAATCGGCAAGATCTCTGATCGCGCGGAGAGCTGCGCCGACCGCATCACAATCGCGGCAATCAAGAGGAGACCGTGAGTTGTTCAGACTCATAAGCGGAATCTTCATGGGCTGGGCACTGGGTAGCAATGACTCGGCCAATGTCTTTGGAACTGCGGTCTTCTCTCGATCGGTCCGCTTCCGGACGGCAGTGATCCTGGTCGCACTCTTTGTGATCCTTGGTGCCTACCTGGAAGGACGAGCCGGCATAGACACGCTGACATCGCTCGTGTCCCAGACGACGCAAACGGCATTTGTCGCCTCGCTCGCCGCCGCGCTGACCGTCACTCTTATGTCAATCCTCAAGTTACCCGTTTCCACGTCACAGGCCGCAGTTGGCGCGATACTGGGGATCGGCGCGCATGTGGGCGGAATGGATCTGAGCCAGCTCGGAACCGTGGTCGCGGCATGGATCGCTACGCCGATTGGTGCAGCGGTTGCAA
>JANQQY010000575.1 GCA_028284845.1 Spirochaetales bacterium | reverse complement strand
TTTATTGAGGATGCGCCGAAGGAGAAGGTTGTCCATTTCTGGACCTGGGTTCACATCGCCGGAATCGTGGCGGGCGTGGTCACGCCTGTCGCCGGGCTCCTCATTGAGCGCTTCACGCTCGTACCCACGATGCGGATCATCTACCTCTTTGCCTTTATCTCCATGACCGCGAAGTTCATCATTCTCAATGTCTACGCGGATGAGACCGAGCAGGGAACGATTCGTCTGCAGGAGACGCGCGAGACATCGATCCTCCGGTTGGCGCTCGATTCGTTCCGCGACATTCCGAGGATCTTTGCCTCACGTGGCGCCGTGATCGCCATAGCCATGCTCGCCGTACACGCCGTCTACGTCACCGTTCGGGGTACCTTCTTTGCGGTCTACCTGACCGGCGACCTCCAGTTTACCGCGGCCCAGGTTGGCCTTTTTCCGGCTATCCGGAGTGTCATCATCCTCATCCTCTTTTTTGTGCTCGTTCCGCGCCTCAACCAGGAACGCCATGTTGGTGCCCTGCTCGTGGGTATCCTCGCCACCGCCCTCTCACTCGTTCTTCTTGTTGTCGCTGATGCGGGTGGAATGGTGCTCGTCCTGGGATCCACCGTGATTGAAGCCCTTGGTGCGGCGCTCATCGCACCTTATCTGGAGGGGTTTGTTACAGCCGCCATTGAGCGACACCACCGGGCACGAATCCTCGCCATCGCAAATACCTTTGTGCTTCTTGTCGCGTCGCCGTCCGGTTGGATTGCCGGGCTCCTCAGCGAGCAGGACCGCGCCTACCCGTTTATCTTTGCAGGGGCGATCCTCATCGTTGCCGCCGTCATCCTCATTACGTTCAACCCAGAGCGAGCATCCCCCGGTTCATCGCGGCCGGAGCACGAGTAACCTCGCAGTCAACCGCGCCGTCACGTGCTTCAACGAACTCGCCATTGAGGCGCCGCAGCTCGCGCGCGATAGTTGTGCGAGGAGGTGATCATGCAGATCACGGCGATGGGAGATCGGATTCGGGAAGCTCGGTCGAGGCTTGGCCTCACTCAGAATGGAGTCGCTGACGCTCTGCAGGTCAGCTCGCAGGCGGTCAGCAAGTGGGAGCGCGGAGAGAATGCTCCGGACATCGCCGCTCTCCCCGATCTTGCCAACCTACTTGGCGTTACCACTGACTGGCTTCTTGGGACGACGGCACCGGATGGGCCTACGGCCCACTCCACCGCAGTGTTTGCCGACATGAAGGGTTTTCTGAAGCGTGTACGCAATCTGCCCGCGTCCGATATGGCAACGCTCCTCAATGCCCATTTCTACGAAGTCACCGAGACCATGCTTCGGTACGACGCCGTTCCGGTGAAATACATTGGCGATGCATTTCTCTGCTTCTTTGCCGGCACCGGTCACGAGGAGCGTGCGCTCCGGGCTGCGCTCCATGCACAGTCGCTCGCGAGCGAACCGATCGCCGTGGGTGTCAGCAGTGGCGACATATTTATTGGTCGCGTTGGACATCCGCTTCACGCAAGCCTCGACATCATTGGCGAGACGGTGAACAACGCGGCCCTCGCTGAACAGATGTGTACTGTGTTGAGAAAGCCCATTGTCGCTACCGATTCTACCGTCACCGCGGTGGGAGACGCCTTCACGTTCGAGCGGTTGGATATTGAGGAGGGTGGCCGGATCGAGCAAGCTATCAGGGATTCGAAACTCTCGCTCTACTCGGTGGGCCTCGCGGAGGGCGCGTCGGACTAAACGGAACTGTAAGTCGTACGACGCCACCAGATGATTTCCACGCCCGGTCGCATTACAATCGACTGCGGGGGTCGAGATGAGACGAGTTCTGCTTTTATCTCTGTTGGCTGGCGTGCTGCTGCCGGGAATGGCTATTGCGGATACCGTACGAGGCATATCGGACGGAGTACCTGTGATCGCACGCCTCGACATCAAGGATGAAACGCTTGATGACGGCTCGTTCTATCACATCTATCGAGTCGAGGCACGTCGTGGCGAGACGGTGATTGTCGATATGTCCTCGCAGGAGTTCGACACCTATCTCTTTGTGATTGACGATCACGACTTTCGGATCGACAACGA
>JANQQY010000556.1 GCA_028284845.1 Spirochaetales bacterium | reverse complement strand
CTCCCCGCCCTCGTACATCGCATACCGGACCACCATCTCTTGACGAGCCGCTACTGGTCGGTCTTCTTCGAGTACGTCGGTGAGGAGTTTGCTCGGTCGGAAGCGGAGCGCTTCCTGGATGGCATTGGCGACGACGGGCTCGTCCACAGTTTCCACCCCACCCTGCCCTGGTGGCATCCGATCATGACGCTCGACTCGCTCATTGCGAGCCGGCGCATTCTTCAAAAGGTGCAGTGACTCTGTCAGACCGCCCGGCCGAGCACTCGGTTGAGACGCTTCACGAAGTCGGCAGGTTCCTTGACTTGGACGCCCTCAACCAGAAGGGCCTGATCGTAGAGCAGGAATGCCACATCCTCCGCCAGTGCGTCGTCTGAGGTCTCACCGAGCTTCTGAACGATCTCGTGATCGGGGTTGATCTCAAGAATCGGTTTGACCTCCGGCATCTCCGCCTGGCCCATCGAACGCAGAATCTGCTGCATCTGCATCGTGGGGTCGGCGTCGTCTACCACGACACAACTTGGCGAGTCGGTGAGGCGAACGCTAGCGCGCACATCTTTGACTCGGTCTCCCAGAGCCTTCTTGATGGTCTCAAGGACCGGCTTGAGCGCCTTCTCTTTTTTCTTGTCGGTCTTGTCCTTGATGTCATCGCCGGCATCTGCGCGATTAACCGGCTTTAGATCAAACTCTTTGTATTTGCCGAGCGACGGAACGACGATCTCGTCGAACTCGTCGTCCATGATGAGGACCTCGATCTCTTTCTTCGCATAGGCCTCAAGCAGCGGGGAGTTTCTGAGCGTCTGCTCGTCCCCGCCGGTCACGTAGTAGATCGCCTTCTGGTCGGCAACCATTCGCTGCGTGTACTCCTCGAGACTCGTGAAACCCTCTTCCCGGCTGCTCTTGAACCGCACGAGTTCCATAAGCTGCTCGCGGTTGGCGAAGTCTTGATAGAGTCCCTCTTTGAGGGGTCGGTTGTACTGCTCAATAAAGGTCGTGTAGAGCTCTTTGTCGTTGAGCGCAATTCTCTGGAGTTCCCCAAGGACCTTCTTCACGCTCGCGCTCTTGATGCTTGTCATCACACGATTCTGCTGCAGGATCTCACGACTCACGTTCAGCGGCAGATCCTCGCTGTCGATCACACCGCGAAGGAAGCGGAGATAGGTGGGCATGAGCTCTTTCTCATCGTCAGTGATAAAGACACGCTGAACGTAGAGCTTCACGCCGGGACGGTAGTCGACCTGATACATATCAAAGGGAGCGGTGGCCGGGACGTAGAAGAGCGTGCTGTACTCGAGCGTGCCCTCGGCCTTGGTGTGAAGCCAGAAGAGCGGATCATCGGAGTCGTGACTGATCGTCTTGTAGAAGTTCTTGTAGACGTCATCTGAAAGATCGCTCTTGGACTGCTTCCAGAGCGCGCTCGCTGCGTTGATCTGCTCGAGCTTCTCCTCGGCACCGGTCTCCTTCCCCTTGTCGTCGTACTGCTTCTGCGTGTAGCGGAGGTAGATGGGGAATGCGATGTGATCCGAGTACTTCTTCACGATGTCCTGGATCTGCCAGCGGCTCGCGTACTCCTTGCCTTCGTCATTCAGGTGCAGGACGATCCGTGTCCCATTGCTGTCCAACTCAGATTCGGTGATCTCGAACTCACCTTCCCCTGTGCTTGTCCAGGTGTAGGCCTTCTCTTCACCGGCCTTCCTGCTCGTGACCTCGACTTTGGAGGCGACCATAAAGACGCTGTAGAAGCCAACGCCAAACTGGCCAATCAGGTTTGAGTCCTTCTTCGCATCGCCGGTGAGCTGCGAGAGGAAACCCTTGGTCCCGCTCTTCGCGATGGTCCCCAGGTTCTCAACGAGGTCGTCCTGGTTCATGCCGATGCCCGTATCCGTGACGGTGAGACTCTTCTCGTCACCTTCGCTGAACTCGATGTCAACGCGCGGATCGATGTCGAAATCGCGGAAGGCGTCGTCGGTCATGGTGAGATAGTTGAGCTTGTCCAACGCGTCGGAGGCGTTCGAGACGAGCTCGCGAAGGAAGATCTCTTTGTGGGAATAGAGGCTATGGACGATGAGGTTCAGCAGCTGTGAGACCTCAGTCTGGAACTGATGCTTTGACATGAGTGGCTCCGATTCCTGGGTTGTAGGAAAACTACAAATCAGAGAGAGCGTGGGCAATTCCGACGACAAACCGTCGTCTTTCTCTCTATTGCCAGACGAGCTCGGCGACGCCCAGACCGTCACAGGCGAGGTAGACCCGGTCGCCAACCGCAACGACCGCATGCCACGCATCGCCCGGAAGCCCATCGCCGGATGTGATAACGGACCAGCTCTCACCCGCGTCCGTCGAGTACCAGAGCCCGCTCGAGCTCGCAGCGTAGACGCGGCCTGCGTCAACTTCAATGTCGCGAACGATCGACACCTCGCCCGCGGCCATCCCCGGATGTCGAAGTGTGTGGACAACGAACGATCCGCCGAAATCGCCAACCGCGATCCCGTCGGTCAAACCAACAAAGACCCGTGCACCAAGAGCGGCAATCGAACGAAGCGGCGTGGGCAAACCGGTATCCGAGTTGTAGCTCCAGCTCTCCGTCTCGTGATTCCAGGAGAAGAGCGCTGTCGATTGCGGATTCTTACGGCCCAGAGGATCAAGGGTCCCATAGAGAGTGGACCCGCTCATAAACAGGTCGCCGACCGAGCCGGATTGGTCGGCAATCGGTGCGGAGAGTTCGGCCGCATCGGCCTCTATTCCGTCAACGGGGAGGGCAAAGAGTCCCACGTTCGAACCGAGGAAGAGCTGATCGTTGGAGACGGCCAAGGTCAGGATCGACTCCTTCATCATCTCGCCTCTCAGATCGACCACAACCCAATCACTGCCTGCATTCTCGCGATACGCAAGCCTGTCCGAGACGGAAGTAAAAACCGTCTCGCCCAGAGCGGCAACCGAATCAAAGTCGTCGTCCGGAACCCCGTCGACCTCGCCCCACACAGAGCCGGCGGAAAGGTGAACGAGATTCGATGGCTCGGAAGCGGAGGAACCATCAGCCGCAGCGTAGACGGCGTCGTCTGTGGAGAAGAGTGAGAGGGAGGCGACGGTGGCAAGAGCACCGCTATGGTCGGCAAACGATCCAAGGTAGGTCAGCGAGTCCGGGGCGGAGTCGGTCTCCGACGGATCATCGGTTGGGGAGGTTGGCTGCGGACATCCGTAGAGTGTGAGCGCGATGAGAAGGACGAGAACCGGTGCCTTGTGCAGACGTCGGTCGGATGACCGCATGACTCCTCCACGGCTACTATGCGATGCTATCCGGGTTCGTACAAGCGGTTTTTTGTCAGAACCTCATCCCGTGCGCAGTGCCCGGAGCGCAGGCGTCTACTCGGACTCCTCTGGAT
>JANQQY010000554.1 GCA_028284845.1 Spirochaetales bacterium | reverse complement strand
CTTCCAGCGCCTGTACTCCCACATCGAGGAGCTTTGGGCCCAGCCCCTGCCCGCGTCCCGCTTTGGCAACAAATATCCACTCGACGACGCCAACCCCTTCGCCGAGCTTTTTCAGGATTAGACCGCCTAGAAGCTCACCATTCTCGTCCTTGGCGTGATAGGCCCATTTGGGTTTGCCGGGAACAATCAGCCAGCTGACCGGGCCAAATACCTGCACCGCAAGCCGTGAGATCGCCTTCGACTCCTCTATCGTCTCCACCCTCGCAATGGTCATCTCGCCTCCTGCCTTCTGGTCGCGAAAGTACGTCCGCGACGAATGAGAGGTCAATCACGCCTCCCGTCCAGATCGCCCCAACGACGGGAAGTCAACGAGAGAAACCGACGCTTACCTACCTGAAGCACAACCGTACTCCCTGGTCCGGGAGAGAGGTGGTGCGTCAGATCGGTTACCCGCTCGCCGTCAAGTTGCACACCGCCCTGCGTTATGAGTCGTCTCGCCTCGCTCTTGGATTGGGCCAGTTTAGCACTCACAAGGAGGTCTACGATCAGAATGCCCGACGTATCGAGTTCGAGGCTCGGAAGATCGCGTGGTATCCCCCCTCGCGAATGGACGCGATCAAACTCCGCGATCGCAGCATCCGCCTCTTTGGCTCCGCACAAGAACGCAGCTATGTTGCGAGCAATCCGAGTCTTTGTCTGCTTTGCATTTGACCCATCCGGATCTAGTGCGGCAACAAGCGTCGCCTTCTCGATCGGGCTCCAGGTCGTCGCGAGGTTGACATACTCCTGGATCAGCGTGTCCGGGATCGACATGACCTTACCAACCACCTCCGTAGCCGGGGCGTTCACCGGCAGATGATTTCCCGCCGACTTGCTCATCTTGCGCCCGTCCGGACCTGACAGGAGGGGAACGGTGACAACCACCTGAGGCGCTTCACCAATCGTGCGTTGTAGGTCGCGGCCGCAGAGGCAATTGAAAAGCTGGTCGGTACCGCCAATCTCCACGTCTGCGGCGATGGCGACCGAGTCGTAGGCTTGAAGCAGCGGGTACATCAACTCGTGAAGTGAGAGCCGCTCGCCTCGGTCCTGCCGCGACCGGAAGGTCTCGTGCGCCATCATCTGTGCGACGGAGAATGACGACATGAGGCCGAGCACCTGCTCGAGCGGCATTTCCCGGTACCAGGAAGACTGCATGTGGAGCTCCGACTTGTCCTGATCGATGACGCGGTAGAGCTGATCGGCATAGAGACGCGCATTCTCACGAACTCTCTCCGGCGATAGCACGGGGCGCTCCTCGTTGCGCCCCGTTGGATCGCCGATCTGCGCGGTGTAGTCGCCAACGATGAGCACCGCGATGTGTCCGAGCTCTTGAAAGAGGCGGAGTAGCCTACACGGGACGAGATGGCCTATGTGGATGTTGGGGTTGGTCGGGTCGATACCGTACTTGACGCGAAGCGGGGTCTCGCTCGCGACTGACCGTAGCAGCAGTTCATAGAGCTGCTCGGACGGAGCGATCTCGTGAGCAATCGATTCGATCTCAGCGAGTTGGCGTCGGGCTTCGTCTTTGGGTTTCATTCTTTCCTCCAGGCACAAAAAAAGGCCCTGCAAAGCAGGGCCTCATCTCGCAATTCGTTTCGCCACATCACGTGCAGCGGATGCAAGAACCCCGCAAGGAGAGGACCACGCGATAGTAGTAATAGAAGGTGTTGTTTGGCGCGGTCGCCCGATCGTGATTCAGCATCGTGAGGATAGTCGTGGTTTCCGGTACGTGCGTCAAGTCAGCGCGGAGGGGGCTCTTCTCACGCGAGCTTAGCCACCTCGGTCTCGATCCAGATGGGGAGATACTTCGACACACAGCCGCGGGGGACAGGTTCGTCGATGTAGAGCTTGTGTTTCTCTCCAAGGGCAATACATCGATCCCGGTACTCGGACTGCCAGATCCCAATCTGCGCTGCGGCAAAATTCATGGCCCACTGAACGTCAGGTTCCTCACCTGCGATTCGCGCCTCAATCGACGCGAGAAGTTCCTCTGTGTTCGCCGGAGGCTCTTGGCCTACCCATCGCAGACGACCCTGGTTGTAGAAGTAGATCCGGCGGAGGAACTCCGACTCGGCGTGTTCCCAGGTATCCATCAAAGCCTTTGTCTTGGCGTCCTTGTTGAGCTGATTCGCCAGGAACCAGTCGGCAATCTGGGAGCGTTCGTCCTCGTTGTGACTCTCGACATCGCTCGCGATTCGGTCGATGAGATCCTGGCTGAGGAGTTTCTTGTCAAAGATCAGGACCGCCAAGAGACGCGGGTAGTACTCGCCGGTCTCCCAGAGCTCGAGCGCCAGCTCATGATCGCGCTTGATCTCTTTTGCAAGCTTCTTTAAATCACCAAACTTCGGTGTCCCCGTGGTGATCAGTTCGTAGATCTCTTTCGCACTC
The DNA here is from genome assembly GCA_028284845.1 of Spirochaetales bacterium. Lineage (GTDB taxonomy): Bacteria > Spirochaetota > Spirochaetia > DSM-27196 > SLST01 > SLST01. The sequence continues at coordinate 2,965 of JANQQY010000554.1, read as the reverse complement.
GCTGTTGAACTCATCCCTTTCCTTCCTCCTCATCGTCGCCCGACGCACCGCGAAGCGTGCCGGTGTAGAATGCCTTCGTATTGGCGGCTGCCTCCGCGGCCTCGTCGGCGGGAGTTCCCCACGCCTCCGAGACGGCTGCCCACGCAGTTGTACACGACCCAATAAAGGCGAGGCCATCTGGCCCCGACTCCCATCCATCGGTTTCAGGCGGGCGGTCAATCCCCGACTCGACGTGCCAGGTCAGGCCGAGCAGCGAGAGCTCCCACCCAACGCCGGTCGCACCCGGGCCGTACTGCTTCCAGAAATCCTCATAGACATGATCGGTGTGGGTAAGGGTCAGCCGCGTTCTGTTCGCATCAAGCGACTCCAGTTCAACGTTGACCCATCCCACGGCCCCGGCGTACTCCCAGGTGATCTCGAATCGCTTCTCGTGCTCACAGACGGTGATCGTGCCGCCGGCATTACCCTCAAGTTGATACCGCCCTCCCAGTTTGAGTTCACCGGTTACCGGCGTCATCCAGGCCGAGATCCGCTCCGGCTTCGTGATCGCATCCCAGACTTCGGCGCAGGGGGAAGCAAACTCCCTCGAGACGGTCACGCTGCGAGTCTCCGTTCCGTCCCGCGAACCAGTTGTGAGGGAGCGGGAGATCGACTGAGCAAGATCTCTCATCTCGTCACTCATCTGACCTCCTCACCCGGTGACCCAAGGTAGGCTGCAAGGGCATCAAGACGTTCTTCCCAGAGCGCGCGGTAGTTATCAAAGTAGCTGCTCCCCGCCGCAAGACCGTGTGGAACGATCGAGACAATCCTCTCCCTCCCACGCTGGGCCTTTCTGACGAGGCCTGCTCGCTCAAGCACCTCAAGATGCTTTGCGACGCCTGCATACGAGATCTCGTAGTGGTTCGCCATGGAGCCGACGCTCATGCTCCGGTCCCTGACGCGCCGAACCATGTCGCGACGTGTTGGGTCGCTGAGGGCACCAAAGACCCGGTCAAGGTCGATCGCTTCTTCAACCATATGGTTGAATGTAGAGCCACAAGACCCATCCGTCAAGACGGTGCCGGTCGATCACCCGAATTCGGAGTATCGATAGCGGGAGCGCAGAAGCACAGGCAGAACCTTCTCCGTAACTCGGCGCCCCATCATCTCGTACCCTTCGCTGTCCGGGTGAACCTCGTCCGCAAGGAGCTCGGCCTCCGCCTCTCCAAGAAGGTCACGACCATCAAAGCAGTGGATGTTGGCGTCCCCGAACTCCTTCAGAGTCTGGACGACTCTCTCGTCGGCCTCGCGGTAGTCGTTGAGCGTCATGCCAAGAGCGTTTGGGATCGGCTCTTGGGTAGATGCCCAGATAGGAGTGATAACCCCGATGGGGACCGACGGGTGGCGGTCTCGTATCGTTTGAATAAAGGCGATGACCGCGGGCTCGTAGCTCCGCACGTTCAGCGACCCATTACCGTAGACATTGATACCAAGCTTGAGCGTCAGCAGATCCATCGGCTGATCGCGGATCACTCGTGCTACCATCCCGTCAAGATGGCACTGGCCGCCAAAGCCGAGAGAGATCAGATGAAGCCCATGTGCGCGTGCTGCCGTTGCGGGCCATGAGCGTGCCGGGCTACTCGCGCCGCGACAGTGCGTAATCGAGCTCCCGTAGGTAAGCCACCGCGGCCGCTCGTCACTTCCAGGGTCGAGGAAGGATGCACCGTCAAACTCGACCGCCCGAATCCGAACGGCACCAAAAGTGGGAAGCCACAACTCATACATCTGCCCCGCGCTGCCGCCGAGATCAAGTTCCAACAAACTCATTCCGGGCTCCCACGACGCGTCGGAAAGGATGGCATCGCCTTGGGTCAGGTCAAAAGTCGTTGTGTCGGACTCCGCCTCTTGCTCGTAGTCGAGGACAAGCCGAACGGTCGTCGCATCTGTTTGGAACTGGAGCCGGACACCACTTGTCTTCTCTGCACGGGTGAAGAGGGCATCGTCCGGCGACGGAAAGAGAACTCGCGCCCTGTGAGGGAGTCGCCAAGGGCGCACCCATCCATCTCCATACTCAAGAGAGATGGCACCGTGAATGAGAAAACCCGGACGCTCGATTCGCATGGGCCGAGCATAGTCATCCGGAGTGGGCGACACAAGGTCGACTCACGCCTGCGAAGCGTCGTCTCCCCCACTCTCCGCATGGGTACGAAGGTTTTTGGCGAAGCCCCTCAAAAAATCTGCAATGACAAGAAGCTGCTCACGGGAGTAGGTGGAGATGAGATCCCGATGTGCCTTCTGAACACCCGCGACCAGATCGCCGGCGCTGTCACCGTAGGCGACGTCGATCTCAACGATGATCCCACGTCGGTCGGATGGGTTAGGGCGCCTCCGCACAAAGCGACGCTTCTCAAGACGGTCAAGCATGGTGGTCATGGAGCCTGTCGTAAGGCCCACAAACCGCGCGAGTTCGGTGGGGGTCGATGCGCCGTCGACCCCAAGAATGGTGAGGCAGAGTGATTCGGTGAGCGTGAGTCCGAGCTTCTTCGCAAGCGCGTTTCGAAAGAAGATGGTTTCGATTCCGGCGTCGGCTGCGGCGTCGAGGACGTCGGCCTCAAGGTCGGCTTTTATGCGCTCAGAATCTTGCATTTAGCTTGATAATCAAGTAATTTGAGTATAGAGTCACAATCGGATCTTCCAGGAAGGAGTGTAGCATGGCGGAGAACGACGGCGGCAAGAGCGGCTTCACAAAGTCTGAACGCGCGGCGATGAATGCTCGTTCACGAGAGCTCGCCGCAGAGAAGCGGGCGAACAAAAAAAGAGCCGACGGCGAGAAAGCGGTGCTCAAGGCGTATGAGGAGATGTCAGGCCTTGATCGAGAGCTTGGTCTGGCGATCCATGGCCTCGTTACCGCGGCGGCACCGGAACTGTGGCCAAAGACGTGGTATGGAATGCCGGCCTATTCGGTGGGTGGAAAGAGCGTTGTCTG
>JANQQY010000525.1 GCA_028284845.1 Spirochaetales bacterium | reverse complement strand
ATCCCGGCGCCCGAATCTGTCGTCAACGAGCGTCTGGATCTCGATTGGTCGAATGAACGTGACGGTTCGAGCGCTCTGATCAAAATCAAAGAGACCGCCATCGACTCGAGAGCTTGGCTGAGGCACGGTATCGGGTAGCCGTCCGCGCCCATCCAGAAGCCTCCCTCTTCCATCGTAGATTCCGGCACCCAGCACGCGATCAGAGAGTTCCTCAAAGTAGAGTTCGGATGACTCCACAAACTCCTCAAGCATCACCGCAGCGAGGCGGGAGGCGTCGTACTCGATGAGCAATCGACTCATTCGCCGGGCATTCTGAAGAAGCAAGAGTGAGACGACGAGAAGAACAAGGCTGAACGCCGCAACAATCACAATCAGGGCGCGATCCTTGCGGCGGTCGGTGCGGTCAATCACACAAAAACTCTACTGGATCTGACGGACTCTTTAAAAGCCATGGCCGCCCCATGTGAGCGGCCACGGTTGAGAAGAGAAGCCTATCTACCTCCACGATCACCGCCACGCGGTCGATCGGTCCCACGCTTGTCCGAACCGCGTCCGCCGCGTGGACCACGTCCCCCTTCCCGCAAGGGCACGGTGAACTCCTCGCCGTTGATCTCAGCCGATAGGACCATAAGAACCGGCTCATCTTCTTCGGCACGGCCGTCAACAAGGACACCGGTCACGGTAATGGTGTCTCCGGCTTCGATCCCAAGCTCTGCCGGATCCACTCTGGGAGCCGAAATCTCGTAGGTGGTGCCACCGCTGGTTATCTCGGGATGTGGAAGATCCTGGAATGAGATCTCTCCTGTGACGGTAATCGTCTCCCAGGGAATGTCGGCGGTCGATTCTTCCTCCGTGGCTCCGGAGGCAAAGAGGGGCGATGCGACCATCAGCCCGCCAAGTGCAAGTGCGATAACAAAGTGCTTCATAGAGCAACCTCCATCGGTTACTCCCGTAAGTGCACAAGGCGTGCCAACCGGTGGTTGACGCGCGTCGCAAAACCGCCGCAGATCGCAGAAGACAGCAAACATCTCTAATCGATCGCGGGTAATGGCAGGCCAACTGTGCGATCCGTGCACAGCCACCTCAAGCGCGCACCTTTTGCACAGTGGAAAGCGCGAACTACGGCGTGACTCCTTGGGGATGCGTCTGCCCGGAGACTCAGAGCGAAAGGAGCTTCGCGTGCAGCTCCTTGGGCATCCTTCCCAGGGCGTACCGAAAGGTGGTTCGACTCATTGCGCCGACATTCCCCTCCAGGTAGGAGACAACCTCATCCGGATAGGTAGACCACGCGCACTTGAGGACCCAACCGACTCCCTTTTGCACATGGTGGTGTGCGTCGCCCAGGAGCAGATCGCAGACCTTCAAGACCTGCTCTACGGGATAGGTGACCTGGTTTGGCGGTCCAACGGCGATAAACGAGACTGGTGCCGCCCGACGGACGTAGACCTTCTTGGATGTGGCCCATCTGCAGACGCTCGGATAGAGCTCCGGGAACGCATCCACAAATGGATTCAGGATGCGGTAGCAGAACTGGTCGCACTCCCACCACCCTACGATGCTCGTCTCGAGCCACTCCTCAACTCGATCAAAGTGGGCGAGGTCGACAAGGTCAGCGCGCCGCTTCGCCCAGTTGGTCGCAAGGGCAAACTTTGGAAAGCCGGCCTGCAGGTAGTCTCCAATCAGATCCATCATCTCGTCGATTGGCTTGGGGCAATGCTTGGAGAACCGGTTCGCGATCCGGACGAGTTCCGTAGCTGGATGACGGTCGCCACGGATGCCGAGCTCTTGTTCAATCGCCTCATCGAGTTCGGATCGAGTCATGGCAACCGAGTATACCGAGGGCAGTGATCGAAGCAAAACAAATCGATATAGTCAGGTAATGCCTCCGCCGCCCGTTGGCGTCGCACCGACGCCCATCTTGTTTAGTCTGATAACGATCCATCTGATGATGGGAATCACACTCTTCCTCCAAGCGGTCGTCATCACGGTTGCCGCTTTTCTGATCACGCGCTATGCCGGCGCGAAGCTCGCCGCGTTCGGCACCTTCCTGCTCTCCGCAAGCTACTTTGTGCTCATCAATCGCAGCGGACCGGACCCAGCCGACGGAATCTACGCTGCCATTCTTTCGCTCCTTGGGTTCGGCGCCCTCTACCTCGCGATCTGTCGCTTTGCGTCGGTTCGATTCAGCAGGCTACTTGTCTACGCGGCGATCCCACTGGGCGTGGTTTTTATTGCAACATCCGGACCCGTCGGCCTCCACCCGCTCACGCTTCCCACGGTGACCTCTTCCTGCATTGCGATCGTGACCATCACGACGGGCGTAAGCCTGCTCAAGAGCGACAACCGGCGCTTCCGAGTCGCCTCCTACCTAACGGCGGCACCCATGATTCTCTTTGGATTGCTCGTAGCATTTCGACTCGTCATCTCGCTTGTTCTTGAAGAAGCGATGCTTCCCGGTCCTACTGCGCCGAACCTGATCGCCGTCATGGCCCTCTTTGTGCTCAGCTTCCTCTGGTCGGTTGGCTTTGTGCTTCTGATCAACCAACGACTTCAGACCGACCTTGATGATCTTGCCCGGAATGATGCACTCACCGAGTTGAAGAACCGACGCGCCATGCGCGAATCGCTCGAGGCAGCGCTCGCGACTCGCAGCGACGGATGCGCGATCGTGCTCATTGATCTTGATCACTTCAAGCATGTGAACGACAGGTACGGACACGCCGCCGGCGATCGCGTCCTGCAGACCTTCGCGGAACGAGCGTTGCAGACAACTCGCACGCAAGACGAGATTGGCCGGTGGGGAGGAGAAGAGTTCCTGCTGATGCTTCGCAACACCGATGTGATTGAGGCCCATCAGATTGCCGAACGCCTTCGCGTGGAGATCGCAGAGCAGCCGGTTGTGCTCGACAATCAGGAGATCAAGCTCACATTCAGCGCAGGGGTCTCATGGTTCGATGACGAAGCGAGCATCGACCTTGCCCTGAAGGCTGCAGACGATGCGCTGTACAAGGCGAAAGAGTCTCGCAACACGGTCGTTGTAGCGGAAGCGACACCGCTCGACCGACGGTTGAGCTCGGCCTGAACGAGGGTAGGAGAGGTATTGAGATCTGCCCGCGTTCGAGATAGGTTGCGAGCATGAGAAACCCGCGTCACAGGTTCGGTCTCTTCTGCACTCTCCTCGTCATCATCGTGGCGACCGGTGTCGTCGCCCAGACAACGAGTGATCGCACCTACCCCATCGTGGATACCGGCATAACGAGCTTCTACAGTGACGACTCGATCATCAATGAGCCGGGAACGGGAGACGCGTTCTACGGTCAAGACGCTCACTACACCATCAATCCTCCGCGATACACGGACAATCGCGACGGTACCGTGACGGACGAAGTGACCGGCTTGATGTGGCAACAAGAGATGGGCAACAAGGTTTCGTTCGACGACGCATTCGACGTGGCTTCTGCCTCGACGCTCGGCGGGTATGCTGACTGGCGAGTTCCCACTCTCAAGGAGCTCTACTCGCTCATCCTCTTCACCGGCCTTGTCTCCGGCGAGCGTGCCGACGAGATGTTTATTGACACCGACTACTTCGACCAACCGATTGGAGACACATCCGCCGGAGAACGTGAGATCGACGCACAGACCTGGAGTGCCACGGAATACGTGGGCAGAACGATGCGAAACGACGAGACCGTCTTTGGCGTCAACTTTGTGGACGGGCGGATCAAGGGCTACCCCAAGTTTGATCCACGGACGCGATCGGCGAATCGGATGTATGTTCGCCTCGTTCGGGGCAACGAGTCGTACGGCGAGAACCGTTTCATCGACAATCGCGATGGAACCGTCAGCGATCTCGCAACCGGCCTGCAATGGCAGATGGCCGACAGCGGCGACGGGATGACCTGGGAAGACGCTCTTGAGTACGCCGAGGATCTCTCGTTGGCCGGCTACAGCGACTGGCGACTGCCAAACGCGAAGGAGCTTCAGAGCATCGTCGACTACACCCGGTCACCCCAGACGACGGGTAGTGCCGCGCTCAATCCCATCTTTGCTATCTCAGAGATCGATGACCCGGACGGCGACGAAAACTACCCCTACTTCTGGACAAGCACGACCCATCAGGACGGCAGGAATCCCTATGATGCCGCTGTCTACCTCGCCTTTGGAGAAGCGCAGGGAGAGATGAATGGACGACTTCTTGACGTGCATGGTGCCGGTGCCCAACGCAGCGACCCAAAGACCGGTCGGGCATCGCGCTACCCGGCGTTCTTTGGACCACAGGGTGACGTTCAGTACGTCTTCAACTTCGTCAGGGCCGTACGTTCACTCGACTGACAATCTAGATTACTGGGCACCCCACACCTCAACCGGCTCCTTGCGACCACGGACCTCGACGCGTCCAAGTGATCGTAATCCGGCAGATTGCCGAGCGCTTTGAGAAAGCTGTGAAGCAAAAGCCCCCGTCGCGATGATCTGGGCCTCCAGCCGCTTGCTGAGCCCTTCTACCCTGCTTGCGAGGTTCACAGCATCACCAATCACGGTGTACTCCATGCGCGTGGGTGATCCCACGTTCCCGGCAATCACCGACCCGTAGTGAAGGCCAACCCCCAGCTTCATTGGTGGTTCGCCGCGCGCTTCTCTGCGCTCGTTCAGGCGCGTATTCGCCGCAACGATCGCGAGCGAGGAGGCGAAGGCGGCAGAACAGGGATCTTCCATCTCTAGTGGGAGTCCGAACACGGCAAGCAATCCATCGCCCAAGAACTTGTTGATCATCCCCTCATGTGCGGTAACGGCGCGATCCATCTCTACGAAGTGTTCATTGAGCATCGTCACGACCTCGTCTTCTGAACGATGCTCGGAATAGGAGGTGAATCCGCGAATGTCGCAAAAGAGGAGAGCAGCCTCCAGGCGAGACCCGCCAAGATCGATGTTACCTGCAAGCAGGTGGTCGCGAACACGTGGATCAACGACGCGACCGAAAGTATCGGAGAGCTGTCGTTTCTCCTCCAGCGATTGCGCCATACGGATCGTGCTGTCAGTCAGATACCCAAGGTCGTCATTCTCCTCGCTGCGAAGCGTTACTGCGAAATCCCCGGTTGAAATCTGACGCGTCGCTGCAACGATCCGGCTCAGCGGACGTTGAAGGCTCTGACCGGTACGGTAGGCGAGGAAGGCCCCCACGGGGACAAAGATGGCTATAAAGACGTATGCGCGCGCTTCGTTGGCGGGCACATACTCGCGCGTGAACGCCCCAAGCCCCAGGACGATGAGCGGGAAGAACCCAACCGCGAGCCAGAGGGACATCACTCGTGTCGTAAGCCCGAGCGGACGGACCTTCTCATTCTCGGAGACAAGCCCATCCGGAAAGACGATCGGAATGATAAGTCTTCGGTTGGCCTCGGTCACGAGTGTATAGGTCAGAAGGTAGCCAAAGAGCCCCGTCGAGAGAATCGCGACAGCGGAGGTCAAATAGTAGACGGCGTTCTCGCCCGCAACGGGGAAGTGGAGAGACAGAATATCAATGGTCAGCCCGACGAGAAACGAAACCACCCATCCTCCGGCGACCAGCAGTCCGGTCACGCGTGGTGCCCGAAGGACACGCGCCTGAAGCCCCGGATCGACGCCATGCTTCACCAGACGTGACCGCAGACGCACAGCGAAGAGGAGCGCAAGCGTCACGATCCCCACAACGGCAACAACAATCGGAGCGGTCTCCCTCACCGCCTCAAGCCCACCCGACCGGTCGTTCACGATGCTGAGCGCCGGATCCACTTCAACCATTGGGACAATCACAACTGCGTCAACAAAGGCTGTTATGCTGCCGGCGGCAAACACCAACCAGAAGTAGGCTAAAAGGAATGGCGGCCGTGCCCTCTTCATGGCGTATAACGTCAGACTCTCGGGATGCAGGGTCAATGAGGTCCCCACGGGCGTCGCCGCGGAACCCGTGCTGTGTTGGCCGAGTTCGAGCGTCTCAGGTACCCTGTCGTGGTGATCCGCACCAACCGCACGATCCTCGGTCTGATGATCCCCTTTTTCTCGCTTGTCCTGAACCTTTCGATGTTTACGGTTGCCCTACCGGGAATCCGAGACGCTTTTGGCTTGGCGGCGGATACTGCATCCTGGGTCGTCCTGGCATACACCATCCCCTACGTCGCATGTATGCCTTTGCATGGCCGCCTTGGCGATCTGTTTGGACCGAGAAAGGTGCTGATCGCGGGTATTGGGGTCTACGCGATTGGAACCGTCATCTGCATGGTGGCGCCGAACCTCGCGGCACTGGTAGTTGGTCGGATCGTACAGGGAGCAGGAGGGGCCGGGCTCAACCCCCTCGCGCTGACGATCATTGCGCGCGAGTTCCCGTTGGAGGATCGAGGTCGCGCGATGGGCACGTGGAACGCCGCAGGCCCTCTGACGGGAATGATCGGACCCACGGTCGCAGGCTTCTTGATCGATGCATTCAGCTGGCGAACCATCTTCCTCCCCATGGTAGTCGCACAGGTGTTTGGTGCGATCTCTCTGCTCGCCCTCGTGCCACGCGATCCGCGCGCCGACGACCACCGGCGACCGCCGGGAGGGTTTGACTGGCCGGGAATGGTGCTCACCGCGGCAACACTTCTGAGCTTTGTTCTGTTCCTCTCGAGCCGACCTGTGACCGGCCGCGCACCATTCACAGACTGGAGGCTCGGCCTTCTTTTTGTGGCCTCTGCGGTTGGATGGGTTCTCTGGGAGCACTCCCGTGAGAACCCGTTTGTGGCGATCGGGCTCTTTCGTCGCCCGCAGTTCTCCATCGCCTCCGGCTCTGTCGCAGCGCGTATGCTCCTCATGGGCGGAGCGGGATTCCTTGTCCCCTTGTTCGCGGCCGACGTCCTTGGCATTCCCTCCACTGAGACGGGCATCATCATCACGATCAACTCGACGGCGCTGCTTTTGACGATGCGGTTCGGCGGGCGGCTGGCGGACATCTGGCAGAGACGATGGGCGGTCGTCATTGGGCTGGGCGGGCAAACCGCAATGGTGCTTGTGCTCGCACTCGTACCGGGAGCGACGCTTCTCTCACTTGTGATTCCGTTTACGCTACACGGTGGCTTTGCCGGCCTTTCTCTCGCCTCGCTGCATCACGTCGCGATGCACGAGATCCCCGGCAAGAAACGTGGGATTGGAGCCGCAACCTATAGCATGACGAGGTTCGTGGGGTCGTTGCTCGGCGCGTCTGTGATGGGAGTAGTACTCGAAGCGGGGCTCTCAAATGCATCGACCGTCCAAGCCGCCTACCAGCAGAGCTTCCTCGTCGCCGCGCTCCTGGGGCTCCTGGGCGTGATGCCTGCGCTGGGAATACGGCGCGCTTCGTGAAGCGGCCGCGTTACGCCGCCGTCTGTAGGCAGTGCGAGCGGCATTCTGCGTGCACATCCCTCGCCCCCTGTCGCGCGTTCTCGAACAGGGCACCGACTGATTCGGTGAACTGAAGTGGAATTGCACGCGGGCTTTCTTGCCGTTGCTGCATAGCTCGCAAAATGCGGGAGACCCGCGCCGCCGAACGGAACGCGCTTGAACTGTGTCAGTCCCGCAACAAGCGACATGTAGAGCAGCGACTCCGCCGAGATCAACTCCACTCCCCACTCGCGAGTAATCTTCCGACCCCAGATTCCGTTTTGTGTAGAGACGATGACTAACGTTCCATTCGGCTTCAAAACCCGCTCGAACTCGCTAAGCGCATCTTCGGGCCGATCCAGATGCTCAAGGACATGCGCGCTGATGACGAGGTCGAACGTCTCATCCGCGTACGGAAGACGCTCCACGGAACCTTGCGTGGTGTGCAGGTTGATGCCGCTCGAGTTGAGCTCCGTGCGTGCTTCCTTGAGCATCTCCGCTGAGATATCCACACCGTGAAAGGCAATTCGTCCACTCCTGTCGGCTCGAGTCGCGGCCGTGGTTTTGGCGAGAGAGGCGGTAAACAGACCCGTGCCTACTCCCGCGTCAAGTACGCGGGCGTGCGGGGGAAGAGTGTATCCCGACAAGATCTGCTCCAGAAGATGCCGATATGCCCGGCCGAACCCGAGTCGTTCGACCTTGTGCGTCCAATCGTGGGACTCGCCGTCGTATCGTTGCTCCAACTCCGTCATCGATAGTGTGCTCATTGCTGCCTCCACAATGAGTCTCCAGGTGGCCGTAACGGCCAGGTCAAGGCCGGATGTCTTTTTTTTACGCCTCTCAGGAGGTTCCGCCGCGCCCTTTACCTGGACGCTACGTCCACCCTTACGCTTCTCTCAGGTACCATAGACAGAAGGAGCAGCGATGTTCACGACAGGAGAGTTCACAAAGGTGGCACGAGTAACGCGAAGGACACTCCGGCACTACCGGGAGATCGGCCTGTTTGAGCCGAGCGGCGAGAGTGAGAGCGGGTATCACTACTACACGATGGATCAGCTTCCGCGCTTGCATCGCATTCTCGCACTGCGAGACCTGGGATTTAGCCTTGATCAGATCAGGCCCATGATCGACAACGAGGTGGATCCGGCAGAAATGCGGGGGATGCTTCAGCTCCGCAAAGCGGAGATCGAACAATCTCTTCTCGAGGAACAGCGTCGCATCGCTTCTATCGAGTCGCGACTCAGTCTTCTCGAAC
>JANQQY010000479.1 GCA_028284845.1 Spirochaetales bacterium | reverse complement strand
CACAATGGAAGGCGAATCGGCGTCTGGAGAGGATCCGATCCTATCGTGTTGGCCACGGGGATCGTCTGCACGATCGATCAGCTCACTGCAGGCGGCCAGTACGAGGCCCTCATAGGATGCACGGCGCCGGAGACGGCGGCGATCGAAGCGTTCTACGACAACGCCGGGATCGCATCGGTTACCATAGTGAGACCGGATAGAGCGCACGATGGCCAACTCGATCATGCAAAAGCAGACGCCGCTTTGCCGCGGCCCAGCATTGCCGGGATCAGCCACATCACGCTGTCCGTCTCCAGCATCGATCGATCGTTCGAGTTCTACACACAGATGCTCGGTCTATCGCCGCTTCAGCGCAATCGCAGTGGGGCCTACCTCATGGCTGGATCAACCTGGATTGCCTTGCATGTCGATGCTAACGCGTCAACCACGCCACACCGATCGTACACTCACCTGGCGTTCTACGTTCGGCCGGCGGAGTATCGCGCGATTCGGGATCGACTTGAGGGCGCGGATGTCACTCAGTGGCAGCGCAACACGACTGAGGGCGACTCCTTCTACTTCCTCGATCCGGACTCCCACAAGCTGGAGATCCACGCCTCGACCGTTGGAGAACGAGTCGCATACGCAAAGCGGCACTGGGGTCCCGAGATCACCTGGTTCGTGTAGCGGTCGATCACGGCGAGGACGTCACGTCGTGATCGAATCCCATTGAGCATTCGACATCGACCTCTCGCGCGCTCGGACAAACGGTCGCGTCGTCCAGTGCCTGCGCAACGGTCGTCGTTCCTCAAGATCGTACAGATCCTGGTCTTGCAAGAAGTAGAGCCGCTCCGTACTCTCACCTGCAGGATCGGTATCGCTCATCACGACGTAGCTGGATCCGCAGACCGTGAGATACCCATCCTGAATCACCACGTTTGTCTTAACGTCGATCCCGATTCCCACGGTCTCCGGGTGTGCACGGCGAGCTTCTGTGAGGTCGTAGTGCTGATTCCTCGCGATGACGTGGACATCAATGATCGCGTTGCGGATGAGACCGAGCCCCGTTCGATAGCCCAAGACGTCGTACAAGGGTCGATCGATCACCACGGAACCGGCAACAGCGGCACCCGCGGAGAACCCGGCGACAACACCTCCCCGCTCCAACAGGTTGACGATCTCGTTCTGCACCTTCGTACCCTGATAGGCGTCGAGAATTGGTGACGTCAGCCCTCCATGGAAGAGCACCGCCTTCGACTCGGTAAGCACGCCGATGAACCAATCGTCATCTGCGGTCTCTCGCTCACGCGTATGAAGCACGCTCACGTTCGAGAAACCATGCTCCTTGAGCTCTTGCATCCCTGGCGCGAAGGCGTCGCTGGACGCGTTTGAAACCCCGGTGGGAATCGTTACGACAGGCGCGTCAGGCCCACCGGCATAACGCTTGATGAGCTCATAGTAGTCTCCCATTCCGCCACCGCCGTTGAGTATCAGCACTCCGTTCATTGACTCATCCTCTTCCCGCTCATCCGCCCTCCCCGGCTCGTTCGACCTCGCACTCGACCCATCGACGGGATCAACGAGAACCCGATAGGACATCGGCCATCAGCTTCTTCAAGTCCGGACTCGAGTACTCTGAATCCATTGTCTGGATTGCTGCCCATTGTGCCGCTACCAACCCCGCGACTCGGTGCGGACGAACGTGATAGATCCCCTCATCGTCCTTCAGAATCAGATCTGCACTGAGCAAGATGTTGAGATGATGGTACGCCTTTCCCGTCGTCGGCAGCTCGAGAGCGCGTACAAGATCCGCCGTTGTACATGGGCTGCGTAGGATCGTGCGGAGCATTCGCAACCGGGTTCGGTCCCCGATCGCGGACAGGATCTTCTCGATCACCTCTTCATCAAATTCGAGCACCTGCGCGACATCCATCTCGTGGTCCCACACGTACGCTGTGCCGGATGGCGACTGATAGAGCCCTCGCATCTCAACGATACCCGCGGCGTAGCCGTGTGTATTCGCCGAAGCCGCGAGTTCCGCGATGACCGCTCCGCTTTGCTGAGACTCAAGATCGTTAGCATCCACCGGAACGTCATATCCGGCGTTCTTGAAAAACTGCTTTGCCTCAGACTTACTCGGATGCGCCGCCCGTCCCGGCGTGATTCGGGCAAGTTGCTCGCGAAGCTCGTCGATTTCCTTTCCGTAGTCTCGTCGCACAAGATCGTCCAATAGCAGGATAATACGTAATCACGTAATACTCAAGCTTCTCTATTGGCCACCGGATGAATGATCATCTCTGGGTCGGCGCCTACCTCACGGCTCAGGTCACTAAGCGTCACGTTCGGCCGAGTCTGCGCATTGTCACAACGACTCCGATAGCCCAGGTCAATGTCGCTACGATGGAATCGTCTCAAGCGTGAACCTCTTGCGTAGGGTGGGGATCTTATCAAGGTGCTCTCACGGCTACCCAGGCAAATCGTCAGATCGTCGGCGGCGTACATAACCCTGGTCTCCAAGGGGTCGAGATTCGATTCGTCTTCCGTGCCTTCGGCAATCCAGTGGGTCGCCAGTCAAGCTCGTGTCTTGAGCTCAGGAACCTCTCCCCTGCCGCTCCTTCGGTAGTGTCACACTCTTTCGCGGCGGGCGCCATCAGCTGCTTCCCAACACGGATACGGGATGCCATCTGAAACCCGACCCTTTCAGTGGATCGCACGTCCCATCAAGCTGAGAACCCCAGCCGATTGCCACACTCGGCGGACGCACGACGTTGTCTTGTTTGGACACCGATAGGCGGCGTTCTCCGGCGAGTTCGACCGCGTGCTTTGAATCTGCTTGACAGATAACGATCGGCAGAATATTCTACTAGATAGTAGAATGAACGATCTTGATCTGCTGTTTTCGGCCCTTGCCGACTCAACGAGAAGAGACATCCTGGCCCGAGTGTCTGAGGCGGAGATGAGCATCGGGCAGATCGCTGAACACTACGGCCTCAAGTTTGGGTCGATATCAAAACACATCAAGGTGCTGGAAACGGCGCGTTTGATATCGAAACATCGCAGAGGCAGAGAACAGATCGTTACGATCGTGCCGGCAACGTTGGCAATTGCTCGGAAGCATATCGAGCGCTACGCGGCCATCTGGGCCGACCGCTTCGAACAACTGGATGAATTACTCAAGGAGGAGGACGAATGAACCAGATGACCTTCGCAGTGATGAACGATGAGAGAACACTCGTCGTTGAGCGGCACTTTGACGCACCACAGCAGAAGGTGTGGAACGCCTTTACCACACCGGAGCTCCTCGCGAAATGGTGGGGACCACAGGGGTGGGAA
>JANQQY010000471.1 GCA_028284845.1 Spirochaetales bacterium | reverse complement strand
TGCAACAGAGCAGATCAAGAGTTCATGGCCAGACATCAAGGTGATCTTGCTGACCACGTTCCTCGATAGCGACTACATTCGTTCGGCGATCACCCTGGGCGCCGACGGGTACATCTTGAAGAGCTCTCCAGCCGATGCAATTGTGGAGAGTATACGAGCCGTCAGTCGCGGGGCTTCAGTCTTTCAGGCGGATGTCACCCGCTCCATTGGCTCCATGTTGCGGGGCGAAGCTCCCCCAACGCAAGCAGAGGCTCAGTCGGATCTCGCCACGGACGAGAACGCTGAAGACGCTATTCGACGAGCGTTCCGTGACGCCGGTCTTAGTCCGCGCGAAATCGATGTTCTCCAGTCAATAGCGCAAGGCCTCTCGAACAAGGAGATCGCCGGCGCTCTGAACCTCTCCGTGGGCACGGTGCGAAACTACATATCCGAGATGCTCGCCAAGCTCGACGTCAGAGACCGAACCCAACTCGCGATTCTGTACTACCGGAAGTGACGGAGCGACACGCGGCACCAGGTTTCTACGAATTAGCAGGCGTGGCCGCTGGCCTACGTCGGATCGCGGGTCAGCTCCGGAATCATGCTGAACACGGAGACTACCGCAGGAAAGATCCGGCGGCCCTTCTGCCTCTTCTCTGATGGTTTGGGCATCCCTGCCCAAACGAGGCCAACCAGGCGATGATTTGCACCAACATACAAATGTGTATGAGCTCACGGCACTGTTCACCCGGACCCAGCTCCCGCACGATCGCACGACCGACCGGCCTCACTGACGACTGATGGCTTCACGGCAACGGTTCAGAAAGGAACTCCTGCATCGCGGCCGTAGCTGCATCGGGGGCGTCGAGGTGAAAAAAGTGGTTACCGTCAATGAACTGGACTCGTCCATTGGTCACGAAATCCGGTGTGTGCTCGTACTCCCCCGGGTGTTGGCCGGGGTCAAGGCGGCCTTGAAGGAATAACACGGGCATCGTCATCTTTGCGAATAGGAAGTCGTGGCGGTCCTCAAGCTCTTGTTCCAAGCTCGTGTGGTGAAACTGTTGTGGCGAGGCTTCCGCGATCCCTCTGTACTTGCATTCGTACCCGAGTCGAGCCAACACGTTGGGTGTAATGTCCGGGACACGGTAGGCACTCGCGGCGTACGCCAGCCGAGGGAAGCCGGTCCATTTCATGAGCGCTGGAAACCACGAGGAGGCGAACACCTTGTGCGGTGGTTTGGGGTCACCGTGGGGCTCGTTGGCCGACTGCTGCATCCGGACGTAGCGGAGAACGCGTTGTTCCGTTCCATCCACGTTCAAGAGATGGTCCGAGATCACCGCCCCGCGGTCATGTCCTGCGAGGTTGAATCGTTCGATCCCGATGGTGTCCATCAGCTTGGCAAGTGCAGCAGCGATTGCCGAGTAGCGGTAGTCCAGGTCCAACCGCTTGTCGCTTTGGCCGTTCCCAAGCGTATCGACAGCAATGCAGTAAAACCGATCGGACAGGTCTCGCATCTGGTTGTGGAAGGTGTACCAGCTCTCGGGAAAGCCGTGCACGAGGAGGAGCGGTTCGCTGTCCGGATCCCCGGTGGTTACGAAGTGCCACGTGATGCCGTCTGCCTCGGCATACCAGTGGGTTGCTTCAACATTGCCGAGCATCTCGATCTCGCCATGGGCGTTTTCTGCGCCGAGCGGAAACGTCTTGGGCCGCGGATAGCGCATGTCTTTCGTGACAGACGCGCCTTCGCGGGTTCCCGCTTCGTGGATATTCGTCAGAGTGAGATCCTCGCGCCAAAGGTACTCGAGTCTCGGCAGCGTCTGAGGCGATAGGATCTTGATAAGCTTCAAAATCTCTTTAGGACTGTTCATCGTTGACTCCTTTATCTCTGGTTCCAGCGAGGGTTTTGCCTCTGTCCACATATTCCTCTGACCTGCGAACAATCGTTCGGTGCCAAGGAAGAAACGCGAGCACGCCTATCTCCAGGACGATCACGCCGATCGTCGCCGTAGACGGCGCGCCGTATTGAAGCACGGAGAGAATACGAGCGGCGCCACCCGCTGCAGTCGCCCAGAGAACGATCGACAGGACCGAGCCAGCACGATCCAGATTGAGCACAATCCATACGGTTAGGACAAACGGCAGCATCGACCTCACCGCCGAGAACCGCATCTGATTGTCCAACTCAGCGGTCACATTTTCCGTCGGGACAAAGCGAGCGGCGCCCACGACAAGAGTCATCCCGCCAAGCACGAACGGAATAAATGCCACCGCCAACAGCAGGATCTGAAAGGTTCTTCGCATGTAGACCTCCAATCTGATCGATGTTCAGATAATATGATCATTGATCAGATTGCGTCAACTCTTTGTTCGTGATTTGATGGTGGCATGATGCACAAAGCGCAATCGCGCGAGACCTACCATCATGGCAATCTGCCTGCGACGTTGATCGCCGAGGGTGCCAAGCTTCTGGCGGAGCGAGGAATCGATGGGTTCAGTATGCGGGAAGTCGCGCGACGCGCCGGCGTCGCCGTCGCGGCACCCGCGCACCACTTCCGCAACTCCAAAGGTCTTCTCACTGCGATCGCTACGGAGGGATTCGCCATGCTGGTACTCCAGCTGGAGAGGATCGCTGCATCGGAAGCTGACGCTGAAGAGCAGGTGATTGCGATGTGTCAGGCCTATGTCAAACTGGGGGTGAGCGATCCGGGGCATGCGGTGATCATGTTTCGTCTGGACCTACTGGACAAAGGCCATCTCCCGCTGAGCGACACGGCGTTTCGCGCATTCGACCTTGTTGCTGCAGCAGTCAGACGGGCAACTTCGCACCTCGCGACTGAAACGCAGATCGACTACGCCACGAGAACGCTCTGGGCGGCTACACAGGGCCTTGTCGCCCTGGAAACGATTGACGATCAGGATCCCGAAGAGTTGATCTCTTTCGCTGTGCGCACGCTGTTTGCCGGGATGCACAGGAACGTGCTGTAGCTGCGAGCGTCGCTATATCGTTCGGAGCGCCCGAGTCGAACGGGGCAGTGCCAGGCCTCTACATAAGCGCTCGCCCGTCCGTCTACGTTCGTCCTACAGGTAGTTGCCTCTGAACTCCCCCGACTCGCTCCTGACGTTCTCCGCTCCGATTCGTCCGTCCGGAGCGGTGGAGTTCTTGTATCGGGTTGACCACTCCGCTCCGTTGCCCTGGAACGAGCCGAGAGCAGTCGTGAATCGTGAGGTCCGCATACGCCAGCGCATCAACTCATCCGTTATGTGTGCCACAGTGGACTCATGTCCCGGCTCCATCGCGAGGTTTCGCATTTCCCACGGATCCTCCGCCAGATCGTAGAGTTCGGTGAATCCATCTGGATACTCCGGGAACCTATCTTTGGCGTAGATCACCATCCTGTACCGCCCCGATCGGACACTCGTTGAGAGTGGGAACTCGGTGACACCAAGCCCTGCCGTTGGTTTATAGGGGACCGACGCGGTACTCGGTATACACGCCTTGCCCCAGCTCGCGGCATCGCCTGGCGCGCACGCGCCGTCGGCAGAAAGGAGCGGCCGCAGGCTCGCGCCGTCCACAGTGTTCATCGCCGGTATCCCAGCCAGGTCGCAGAGGGTAGGCGTGATGTCGATGGCCTCAACTACCTCAGACCGGATCACACCGGCCGGCGCGATTTCCGGGTACCGGATGAGGAGCGGTACTCGAGTGATCGCATCGGAGCAGATGCCAGGGGCCTTTTCTATGATTCCGTGCTCAACCGCGTAATCGCCGTGGTCGGAGGTGTATACGACAATCGTCTTGTCCAGAATTCCAAGGCCCTCGAGCAAGTCGAACACCTCCGACATTGAGTGATCCACGTGGCTGATGCAGCCCAGGTACCCTCGCATCTTTCGCAGGCGACCGGCCTCAAAGGTTCGGGGTTCGAACTTGGTCCACTCGGCGTTCTTGAATCCGCGAGCAGTCGAAATGAGGTTCGGCGCCTTGCCGGTGAGCTCATAATCCGCGTTGGGCGGGAGCTCGATCGATTCCTCATCGTACATCTCCCAGAACTCGGGCGCCGGCTCATAGACCTGATGCGGCTTTGGGAAGCTCAGATGCGCGCAGAACGGACGGTCTGCCGCCTGAGCTCCACGGATGAACTCCGCGAGCTGTGCGACTGCATACCCCTCCTGACTCTCCTCGTAGGAAAGCGGACTCGAGAGTCCATCCAGGAGTTGGCCGTATCCGTTTGGTGCCTTTGCACCGCTTCCTTCCTGAAATCGCTCGACAGCATCGTGTTCTGCCAGAAACTGGAGGTACTCGGGCGCACTCCCTATGCTGCAGCCGGGTGAGACCTCCCGGTAGACATCGGTGTCGTCCTCCAACCAGTACTCCGGGCAGTGAATCTTGCCGATCGCGGCCGTCGTGTAGCCGTGACGCCGGAAGTGTCCAAGGACCGATGGGAGACCGTTGGGGTTTGGGCCGCTTAGGCCGTAGTAGTCGTGATTGTGGCAGTACTGCCCGGAGAGATAGCTGACGCGACTCGGCGTGCAGATCGGATTCTGGACGACCATGTTGTCAAAGCGCACCCCCTCGCTCGCCATCCGATCGAGCGTAGGGGTCTTTACCGTTGGATGCCCCGCGTAGCCGGTGACCTTTGCGTTGTGCTGGTCGGAGAGAATAAAAAGAACGTTTGGTCGCTGCATACTACTCCTCTGGTTTCCTGAACATCGTCAGCGCCAATCCGGTTCCCGTCAACGGCGCGCGACCTGCTTTGCTAAGAATGGTCCCCAAAAGGTCAGCATTGGCCCTCGGCGCCCCCGATTCGCGTGCTACAACATATTTATGTCCAAGCCAAACATCGTGTTCGTGTTCGCAGACGATTGGGGGTGGGGTGATCTAGGGTGTTATGGTCATCAGATTATCCAGACTCCGAATCTCGATTTTCTCGCTTCGCAGGGTCGACTGCTCACCCAATTCTACGTCTGCTCCGGCGTCTGTTCTCCAAGTCGCGCAGCGGTGATTACCGGACAGTTCCCGGGGCGATTTGGTATCCACGGGCACTTCGCGACTCACGAGCAGAATGCTGCGAGAGGCATGCCGAACTGGCTTGATCCGGGACATCAGACCTATATGAAGCTGCTTGGGCGTGCCGGTTATGCGATCGGCCACTACGGCAAGTGGCACCTTGGAAACGGAGAGGGAGCCCCCGAGCCCAGCGAGTATGGCGTCCACGAGTACCGCGTCAATGCCGGACCGGGGCCGCAATTGCCGTTCTCCGTGGTAACCCCGATGGATGAGGGACGCTGGCCGTTCGGGAAGCACGCCGGCTCTGTCGCAAGGGCGCAGACCGGGCACGAGCACGATCGTTCTGCATCAAACCTCGATGATCCTCACGAGTGGAGATCCGGGCCACGAGCGAAGTCATCTGTGATCATCGTCAACGAGGCCATCGACTTCATCGATCGACATCAAGATCAGCCGTTCCTGGTGAACGTCTGGCTCAACGACACACACGCAACCCTCGATCCCGATCCGGATCAGCTGGAGCGCTATGAGCATCTGATGCCGGACGGGGTAGCGGACAAGCACGTTGGCGCGAACGCGATCTACTCCGCGGTTGTCACTGAGGCGGACAAACAGATTGGTCGCCTGGTGAGACACCTTGATGAGACCGGCCTCCGCGACAACACGATTGTGATCTTCTCAGCGGACAATGGACCGGAGGATATTGGAATCAGAAACTCCTCGCACAGTGGAGTCGGGAGTCCGGGACCGTTTCGAGGTCGCAAACGCAGCCTCTACGAGGGTGGTGTGCGCGTCCCGTTTATTCTGAGCTGGCCATCCGGGGCGGGGGAGCAGGGAGTGGTGGACAACGAGTCGCCGCTCTGCGCCGTCGATCTTCTTCCAACGTTCTGCTCTCTCGCCGGTGTCGAGGTGCCGGACGAGGTCAAGCTTGATGGCGAGGACATGTCGGACGTTTTTACGGGCACCTCTCGAGGGCGGACCACGCCACTCTACTGGGAGTGGCGCTTCCGGGTATGGGGTCATACGCTCAACAAGAGCCCCATGCTCGCGATGCGTGAGGGACCGTGGAAACTGCTCTTCAACCCTGAAGGCGATCGAACCGAGCTCTACTATGTTCCCGACGATCTGCTTGAAGTGAACAACGTTGCCGCATCGCATCCGGAGATCGTCGCCTCAATGAGCGCGAGCGCATTGGCATGGCAGACGGAGCTACCTGAAGGGCCCATGGACGATGATGCGGGATCAAACGCCTACCCGTGGCCGGGAGGTGAGCGATGAGTGCCAATCGGTCTGAGGGTGCTGTCGTGAGGATCCCTGCCGGAGCCGACGACGTCCCCATCTTGAACATTGCAATCACCACGAGTGTCGAGGCGGGAGCACTCGTCCGCCTGCACTCTGACGGGCTGATGATGATCTCCCGATTCCCGATTGATCAGATCCGAATCCAGGGTGGCGGTGCGCTGCCTGAGGTTCACCGCTACTCCCGCGAGGAGCAGGTGGAGAATTGGATGTGGTACACACGGGCAAAGCCGATGCTGACCGTACAAACGCCTGAAGCAATCCCTGCTGGGAGCATCCTGGAGATCGTGCCCGGGAAGGGTGCCGGCATTGCCGTTGCGGGCCTTGGTTGGAACCTCTTTGTGAGTACGATTGACGATCAGAAGGATGAGTCAGGCGTTCTACTCGCCGACCCGGTGTACGCGGAGTTTGTCGCCGCGGCCCCCTCGGCCCTGATCGCATATCGCAAGCCTGACGGTTCCGTGATCAAAGTACTCGTGGATGCAGACGACAATCCGGTCGCCGCGGAACGCGTTGCCACGCCCGAAGGTCAGTCGGACACGGTGGGACGGCTGGACGTTGAGTGGACCCGTGAGAAGAGAACTTTTGCCACGGTCTCCAACGCGCTGCCGGTGATCACCAACGCCGGTCTCGCCACTCCCGTCTGGTTTGGTGAGTTCCATTGGCATACCGAGTTTAGCGGAGACGGGCAACGTGCACTCGCAGATGCGCTTACCAGTGCGCGCGACGAGCTCGGCCTCGATTTCGCAGGACCTGCCGACCACATGAGCTCCAACGGCGAGTATAGCCGCGACGGTAGCCCCGAGCGGCAGGCGGAGGTCTGTCGCGGTTTTGACGAGCCGGGCCGATTCGTGACGCTCCCCGGCGCCGAGTTGAGCGGGCGCTACGGTCACGCCAATTACTACGCGCGATCGTGGACCTCATTCCTTGAGACGGTCAGGCGATTCCCCGATCAGTTGCATCCGGAGTTCCATGCCCATCCATTCTCGTATCCACTGACGGAGCTTGCGGGTATTCCCGACACAGGTGACGGCATCGTGGTACCGCACCACGCGAACATGGATTCGTTTGTCTCAGAGGGCGTGGTGCGCGACGACGGGCTTCCCTTCTGGTGCGCGATGCACTGGCCCGCTCCGCCGGATCGCGCGGCTGTACGGCTTGTCGAAATCGTGCAGAACCGCGGTTGCTTCGAGGCTGAGGTCCCGGACGAGAAGTGGGGAATCCATTTTGGGGGGCTCGGGGGGAGTGCGCAGACCGCTCTCGCTCGCAGCTACCGCGTTGGGTTTGTCGCCGGTACGGACAACCATACTGGATGGCCAACCCGCTCCATGGGACGTTCGGGGTACGCCGGGGTCACCGGCGTCATCTGTGACAGCCTTGATACCGACTCCATATTTAATGCGCTCTACGATCGCCGTTGTTACGCCACCAGCGGAGCCCGGATCGTCGCGAATGCATCCCTCAACGGCCACCCGATCGGATCGGAGATTGCCCTCGCTCCCGGAGAGCCTCGGGAGTTTGAGATCACCATCCACGGGACGGCGCCCATCACAGACGTTGAGATAGTGCACCTTGGGTTTGTTCTGCACCGATTTCCGGTCGATGGGGGATCGCGGGACTTCCACGCCAGTTGGAGCGACACACGTCCGGGCAGGCCGTTGGAGGACGCCTGGTACTACGTCCGGGCTCGGCAGGCCGACGGAAACAGAGTCTGGCTCAGTCCGTTCTGGATCGACCTGCGGGATCCCGCGTGACGCGCCTTCCGCTCCGGGGACTCGAGCAGCGACCGCTTGTTGGCGATCCGGAGGAGTATGTCCGGAACCTCGTAGAGCACGGGTTCACGGTGAGCACGATCGGTGCGATGAACGGCCTTGGTCTTGCCGGTTATCCAACCGATTTCCTCCCGCCGGTGGACGGAATGGATCCCCAGTGGATTCCTGGCGTCATCAGGGAGGCGCACAAACAGGGCATTGCCGTGATCTGCTGGAACGTATTCAACGTCCAGGATGTCAGGGAGATCGACGACTTCCGCATCGCACACCGCTACCCGGAGTGGAAGATGGAGTACATCGATGAGCCGGGGAACGTCTATGGCCCGCGAGTCGGGATGTGCGTCACCGCGTCGCCCTATCTGCGGGAACACGCGAAGCTGCTTCGCGAAATCGCCGGGATGGGTGTGGATGCGATGTGGTTCGATGGGTTCTATCTTGCGGGGATCCCTCATCCCGCCCGGCCTGGCTGCGTCTGCTCGTATTGCCGGGATGCGTTCTTTGATGACACAGGACTCGAGCTACCCCGGAGCGTCGATTGGACCGATCCGGCCTTTCGGAGGTGGGTCCGATGGCGGAACGAGCGCCTGACGGCCGCCGCCCGGTACGTGACGAGCGAGATCCGCGATGTCCGACCCGATCTCCCCGTGATCTTCAACTACAATCACTGGCCGTTCGCCTCCAAGGATTGGGAGACCGGCCTGCCGCTCTGGAAGACAGGCGATTACGGAGTCTCGCAGCACGCCTATACCGCAGACGAGAGTTTCTCCTGGGTCATGCTCGGCTACAAAGCGCAGCTCAGCCACGATCTCAATCCTGACTACTCGGACATCTGGCGATTCGGGAGGCCGCTGTTCGACGCTGACTCGGTGCCTGACGGAGAGAGAATCCATGAGCTGCAGATCAAGCAGCATCTCCTTGCTGCGCTTACCTTTGGCACGATCCCCTGGCGAAGTACAAGCGACTATCCGCAGGTGCAGAAGCGCAACAACGCGGCTCTTGCGCTGCGCGAAGACTCGCTCAGAACCGAGTCGGCGGCGACCGTTGGCCTCGTGGTCTCGCAGGACACCCACGATTTCTGGGGCCACGCTCCCGGGGCTAACAACCTGATCGCCTACCGGGACAGCATTCTCGGGACATGGCTTCTTCTCACCGAGCGCCACATTGCGTTCGACCTCGTCTTTGACAATGAACTCGAGTCGGTTCCAGAGAGATGTCAGACGCTTATTCTGACGCAGACGGTTTGCCTGTCGGATCGCCGTGCATCGGCGCTGCTCGATTGGACCGAGGAGGGTGGAACGCTTATTGCCACCGGTGCTGCCGGCGCATGCGACGAATGGGGGAGGGCACGGGCACGCACGCTGTTCCCGTCGTCACAGGCGCACGGGTCCGGATCGATCCACCGGCTTGATACCGACCCCGGTGCGGCGTACGCCCGCGAACGGGATGCGGACGCTGCAGCCGTGCTGACCGGAGCGATTGGCACGGACACGCTCCCCTTCACAGTGGATGGGCCGGACCACCTTGTCGTTCGTCTGTACACGGACCCCGATACGAAAGGCCTTGTTCTTCATCTTCTCAACGTGTCGCCCTTCTATCGTTACGCAAACGGCTGTGGATTCACAGGTGTGAGAGGGACTCCTGCCGGCCCGGAACACACTCTGCATCCGGAGAGTCGCGATAGCGTGGAGACCGCCTCTGATGCATTGGAGTCAATTCATGACGTTGAGATGACACAGACGCACTCTTTTGCGGAGCGTCCAATCCCAGAACTCAGAGTCACGATTCCTGCCGCTGCCGGATTGACTGCGCGCTGCGTCGTATCCGGCGCTTCGTTTGAGATTGCTGACGATGGTGTGATTGTCGTCAGGGATCTGGTTGATCACGAGGCGCTCTACATCGGCCCATAAACCTCCAATCGCTGCGAATCATGCAGCCCCGTGAGCAAGTACGGACCCCTTATAAGCAGAATTGTACCCTTCTTCGATCGCGATACTCCCCCTATAAGGGGTAGAGGGAGTGCGGACTGCGGGTGCCGTCTCGCACTCATCGCCCGTGAGAAAGAAGGAGAGTAAGAATGAAAAAAGCGGTACATCTCGTACTCGCCCTCCTCCTCGTTGCCGGGTTTGCATTCGCCGGTGGTGAAGATGAGGCCGACTCCAGTGGCGGCGTAACCGTCAATCCTCCAGGGACCTATCCGGTGGTGAATGAACGCGTCACCGTCGACCTGGTCACGCTCTACAATCAGGTCGAGAACAGCGGTCTGCTCGACGAAGCTGAGTTCACGGCCTTCTTCGAGGATCTCACGAATGTCGAGGTCAATTTCGTTGAGATCATCGAGAGCGACCAGATGGATGAAAAGCTCAACCTCATCCTCGCAAGCGGCGATCTTCCCGACTTCTTCGCTACTCCGTTCCACATCAGTGCGCAGGAAGCGTGGTTAAACGCACAGTCGGGCGTCTTTGTCCCGTTGACGGATGTGATCAACAACAATATGCCCAACCTCCGCGCGAGATTGGACGAGTACGATTGGATCGACGATCAATTGACCTTTCCTGACGGTGAGTACTACGCATTCCCGCGAGTTGAGGCGAACTGTTATCACTGCTCAATGAGCCGGAAGTACTGGGTCTATCAGCCGTGGCTCGACGCTCTTGGCCTCGACCATCCTGAAACGACTGAGGAGTTCAGGGAAATGCTGATCGCATTCCGTGACGGCGATCCGAACGGTAACGGCATGCAGGATGAGATCCCGATGGTCGGAGCCACCGCAGGCTGGAATGGTGATCCGCTTGAGTTCATCATGAACTCCTTCATCTACACGGACAAGGGGCACTTCCTCCAGCGTATCGAAGGCAGCACTGTTGAGTTCGTCGCGAACACTCCTGAATGGCGCGAGGGTCTCATCTACATGAACGGTCTCTTTGAAGAGGGCCTGCTCGCGCAGGAAACGTTCGTGCAGAACGTCGATCAGATGCGCGCCCTCGTGGAGAATCCCGGTGTTCCGATTGTTGGCTCGTACCCAGCAGGTTGGTACGGCGTCTACTCTGTGAACGGCGGTGGAACGGGCAGATATGCCGACTACCAGCCGATCTCTCCCCTCGAGGGACCGAACGGTGAGCGGCAGCCTACCTACTCTCCGTTCTCGGTCTCCTACCACACCGTGATCACCAACCAAGCCGAAGAGTGGAAGATTCCGGTTATCGCGCAGATGTGGGACTGGTTCTACGAGGGATACGTCAACCAGCAGCTGAGCCAGAACATGAATGAGCTGGGTGTTTATTTCCGAGAGATCACTCCCGAAGAGCGAGCAGCCGGCATCGTCGCCCGCGACGGAATCCTGGCAGACTACATGCCCCTCGATACCGTCGTCTACGGATCTGAAAAACAAGACCGTGGATGGGTCCGCACAAGACCGGGATGGCAGGTAGCCGGAGGCCGTGGATTGCCGCCGGAGTGGGCTGATGATCCCTCAAAGCAAGAATGGCGTCTCATGGTCGCGACCAAGCAGATCATGGAGCCATTTGCTAACGAGAAGTACATGCCACCCAACCTGATCGTGGCAGCAGAGTTCCAGGATGAGCGTGCCGACCTTGAGCAGATCATCGTAGGACCGGGCAACACGGCTGGTCTGGTGGATCAGTACACTGCCGAGTTCATCACCGGTGCCCGGGACATCAACGACGATGCCGAGTGGGACGCCTACGTGGACGAGCTGCGGCGAGCGGGAGTCGATCGCTGGGTTGAGATCAACCAGGTGACACTCACCAACGCGGGCTACTAGAGCCGGTAGAAGTGGCTTTTAGGTCGGCCCGTCATGAACGGGCCGGCCGTCTGAATTGGGGGTTCTGATGGCAACGGAGATGCAGGCGCAACAGGTTGCGCAGATAGGGCGGCGCCAGCGGATACGCTGGACCAAGATCGCAGTGAACTGGGAGCTCTATCTGCTTGCCCTGTTACCCGTGGCGTGGATCATCATCTTCCGCTACATACCCATGTATGGAGCACAGATAGCGTTCCGCAGATTTGTTGCGGGCGCAGGAATCTGGGGAAGCCAATGGGTCGGATTCGCCAACTTTATGCGGTTCTTCCGCTCCTACAATTTCGGGAACGTGATGTGGAACACGCTCTCGTTGAGCTTCTATCAGCTCCTCGCGGGGTTCCCCATCCCCATCATTCTCGCAATCTTTATTCATTACTGTCCGAACACCGCGTTCAAGAAGACCGTTCAGATGGTCACCTACGCGCCCCATTTTATTTCGGTCGTTGTCATTGTAGGAATCATCTTCAAGCTGCTTGCGACGAGAACCGGGATTGTCAACATCGCCATCTCCAACTTGGGTTTTGAGGAGGTCAACTTCCTTGGTTCGTTCAGGGCATTCCCGCACGTCTACGTGTGGACCGGTATCTGGCAGAACATGGGCTACGGAACGATCATCTACCTTGCCGCTCTCTCCGGCGTGGACCCGGAGCTTCACGATTCGGCGAAAGCCGATGGTGCTCACATCCTCCAGCGAATCTGGCACATCGACATTCCTGGGATCGCACCGACGGTCATCATTCTGCTCATCCTCAGGACCGGATACCTCTTGGAGATTGGGTTCGAGAAGGTGCTCCTCATGCAGAATGGCCTCAACATCCGAACGGCGGAGGTCATCAACACCTATGTCTACAAGATTGGTCTTGCCTCGAGCAATCCGAGCTTCTCATACGCCGCCGCGATCGGGCTCTTCAAGTCGGTCGTTAGCTTCATCCTGATTGTCGCTGTGAATCGTATCTCGCGTCGCGTAAGCGAAACGAGTCTGTGGTAGGAGGCAAGCGAATGGCACGCACTCGCTCCGCGATTAAGGACACCGGCCTCGACAAGGCGTTCTACATCGTCGATTACATCCTACTTGGACTTGTCTTCCTTGCAGTGATCTATCCGCTTATCTACATCGTTAGCTCTTCCTTTAGCGATGCGGAGGCCGTCATCCAGGGCCGTGTTTGGCTGTTGCCGATCCGTCCAACACTTGATGGTTACCGTGCCGTGTTCGAGTACAACGACGTGTGGCTTGGGTACGGCAACACTGTCTTTTACACCTTAGCAGGAACGTTCGTGAACATCGTCCTTACGCTCATGGTTGCGTATCCCCTCTCACGCAAAGACTTCATTGGCCGGAATGCGATCATGTTTCTCTTCACGTTCACGATGATCTTCAACGGCGGCCTGATACCCACCTACCTCCTCATCAGGGATTTGGGACTGATTGATACCAGGATGGTGATGATCCTCCACGCCGCTATTGGAGTATGGAACGTCATCATCACTCGGACCTACCTGCAGGCCACGATTCCGCAGGAGCTCTACGATTCTGCAAAGGTGGACGGGGCGAGCAACACACGAGTGCTCTTCTCCATCGTGATCCCTCTCTCCGGTCCCATAATCGCGGTCATCACGCTCTTCTACGCCGTGAATCACTGGAACTCGTTCTTCCCCGCGCTGATATACCTCCGAAGCCGAGAACTGCGACCACTCCAGATCGTGCTCCGCGAAATTCTCGTTGAGAACTCGCCTCGGATGATGGACGAGATGATGGCGAGTCTGTCCGAAGATCAGCTCGAAAGGATGACTGAGCGCCAGTACCTGCAGGCGCTCCTGCAATACTCGCTCATCATCGTTGCGACGCTTCCCGTGCTCGCGATCTATCCCTTTGTTCAGAAGTACTTCGTTCGCGGCGTCATGATCGGCGCGATCAAGGGGTAGTGCGCGGTTGCAAGCTCGCCGCCTTGCGCGAGACAATGCACGAGTGAAATCGGCGATGTCACGGGAGTCCAGGCGGCTCCTGTGGCGCTTTCTCGCGCTTCTGATGACCGTCTTGATGATCCCCGTCTTTCTGGGGGGGCTCGTATTCTCTTCGCAGGTAGGAAGCATCGAGGCGGACGTCCTGGAGACGAATCGACGCAATCTCGAGCTCCAGCGCGACGCTCTCGAGAATACGGTTCGAAACATAGACGCCGTTATCGCATACCTCAGAAGCGAACCTGGCCTCACCCGGCTGCTCTTCTGGTCGTACCCCGTTGCGTCGGACAGGATCACCGTGATTCGCGATGCGCATATCGATTCCCTCATCACCCGGATCGACGATCCCTACATCGTGGACACCTTTGTGTACGCGGCGGGTCCACGGATCCTTTTCACGAGTAATGATGTCTACCTCAACACCGCCCTCTTCTACCCACGGGTCTATTCAGAGGATGGACACACGCATGAGCAATGGATTGGACTCCTTGGAAAGACCGAGTATGTGCCGCAAGAGATCATCTCTGAGTCGATCACCTATCGTGGTCGTGATACTCAGGTGCTCGCCTTTCGATTCTCTCTTCCGCTCTACTCGCGGCGGGAGGCGCTCGGGTCGGTGGTGGCCCTGGTGGATCGCGACCGGATCGAAGCTCGGATGCGGGAGCTCCTCGTTCCTACCGAAGGATTCGCCTACATCGCGAGCGCAACCGGTCAGGTCCTGGCCACAACCGGGACTGGTAGTGATCAGACCAACATCGACGTTCGACTGATCGCTTCCGACTCTGGTGTTCTCTACACGGAAATGAGTGGTGAGGAGTACGCCGTCTCATTCGTCCGATCCAGCTACAACGGTTGGATGTACGTTTCAGGAGTTCCCGTCGACGTCTTTTTCGAACAGGCGCAGCGAGTAGAGTCGATCTTCATCGTGATTACGGTTGTCGTTGTTCTGGCGGGAATAGGACTCGCAGTCGGGATCGCTGTCACGTCGTCACGACCCATCATTCGGATGAACGAGATCCTGAAAGATGGCGTCCTGATGCGCGAGAGTGCTACCCGTGATCCACTCCAATCCATGTCCGAGTCGGTCTCGACGCTGATTGAGCGCAACCGTTCCCTCCGCGATCTCCTCGAGGAGCAGAAGCCCGTCATTCGCAGCGTGGTGCTTGAGCGCCTCTTCCGTGGCGGATTCGACTCAGGTCGAGAGCTTTACACCTTTCTTGATCACTTCGACCTCCATCTGGGCAATGGCCCCTTTGGCGTGGCCTGTGCACTGATAGATGGCTACTACGATGAATTTAATGAGGAGATCCTCAAGGAGTTCCTCGTGAAGAATGCCGTGTTGCGGCAGGCTCTCCTGCCGAGCCTGCCGGATCCGTGCCTCGTACATGAACTGAGCCTGAACCGGGTCGCTATGGTGTTTCCCCTGAGAGGCGACAGCGAGATCGAGCCGGAAGCGCGCCTTCGAACGACGCTCGAGGTGGTGGCCCGGGAGGTCAACGCGATGAATGACTTCCGCACCCTCTTCGCAGCGGGTCCGATCGCCGCCACGCTCATGGACGTGGCAGACACTCTTACCATGGCAGTCGAGTGGCTCAATCACTCGCCCTCAGACACTACAGACAACGGAATCGTCTTTGGAAACCGCCATTCGTCGAGTGACGCCTACTTCTATCCGCCGGAGATTGAGACTCGCATTGTGAATCTCGCCGTACTAGGCCGAACCACCGAGGTGCGTGGGCTGCTCCATCGGGTTAGGCTTGAGAATCTTTCCAACCGCAGTTTGTCTGTCCAGGGACTCTCGGGACTTGCTACCGAGATTGACGGGACTCGAGTGAAGGTCTCCACGCGGGTCAATCACGTGCCCCTGCGCACTGATTCCACAGCGCTCCCCCTCCGCGAGCACGATGCATCGACGCATACCGACCTCGCAATGCATCAGCACGACGGCGGAATCTCGTCGGAGCAGACGCTCCGCGAACGAATCGAGGCGCTTCTTTTGGCGATCGAGATGGAGTCCGAGCGTGCCGCGAACCTCGAGGAGCCGCGGCATCGGTTTCGGGGTCCGCTGCAGGACTACCTTGCTGAGCACTTCGCCGACCCGGATATGAGTCTCAAGGCGCTCGCGGTACGGTTCAAACTGAGCGAGGTGTATCTCTCCAGGCTCTTCCGAGAGCTCTTCTCCAAGAACTTTCATACCTATGTGCTCGAGCTCAGGATGGGGCGGGCACTGCGCCTTCTCAGGGAAACCGACTACACCGTTGATCGCGTCGCCTCCGACGCCGGATATGCGAGCTCGCACGCCTTTCGCCGCGCCTTCAAGCGACACTTCGGTGTCTCCCCGTCGGAGGCCCGAACCGTCAGGTAAGCAACTGGCCTGTAGCTGAGAATGGTACCTCAAGGGAGAAAACTGTCCCTTTACCGTCTGTGTCCCTCGTGCGGAAATGGTCGGTATGCCAACACTCAAACGTTCCGAAAGCTATCTGGGGATTCACTTCGACTTCCACGCGAATTGGGACTGCAAAGAGGTGGGGAAGTACGTAACGGAAGAGATGGTTCAGGCGATCATCGACAAGGTGCGCCCCGACTACATCCAGTGCGACTGCAAGGGGCATCGCGGGATTTCGAGCTACCCAACGATGGCGGGCTTCCCGGCACCCGGCATCGAGAGGGATCAGCTGCGGATCTGGCGCGACGTGACCGCGCGCAACGATGTGGCTCTCTACATGCACTTCAGCGGCGTTTGGGACGGCGAGGTCGTACGTCGATTTCCTGAATCAGCTGTTGTAGGCCCTGACGGGAAACAAAGCGAGAAGAACACCAGTTTCTACGGTCCCTACGTCGACCAATTCCTCATCCCGCAGCTCAAGGAGCTTCGACAGGAGTACGGGGTGGACGGCGTTTGGGTCGACGGCGAATGCTGGAGCGTCGAACCCGACTACGGCGAGGCCGCGGCATCTGCGTTCAGAGAACGAACCGGAAGGCAGCTGCTGCCGACAGGCCCGGAGCAGCCAGGCTATTTCGATCTGCTCGAACTCACGCGCGACAACTTCAGGCGATACCTCAGCCACTACGTGGATGAGCTTCACGCCTTTGACCCGGACTTCCAGATCGCGAGCAACTGGGCGTACTCGTCGCAGATGCCTGAACCGGTGTCCATCGGCATCGATTACATCTCAGGCGACTACTCGCTCAACAACAGCCTCAACGCCGCACGCTTTGAGGCTCGCTGCATGATGCATCAGGGCAAGCCGTGGGATCTCATGGCCTGGTCGTTCTGCCGCGACCGCCTCGACAGCTCGGAGGGCAATCACACCAAGACCGCAACCCAGCTGAAGCAGGAGGCGGCCGGTACGATCATGCTTGGAGGAGGCTTTCAGGCCTACTGGAAGCAGAAGCGCGACGGCTCGATCAATCCGTGGACGATGGATGTGATGGGCGAAGTCGCGACATTCTGCCGGGAGCGACAGGAGGTCTGCCATCGGGCTGAGCCAATCCCTCAGGTGGCCATGCTCTACGCCGGGGAATCGTTCTATCGCGCTCACAACCGGGCGTTCGGGAATTGGGGCGTTCCGTCGATCCGCCCTCTTGGCGGTGCACTGCAGCTCCTGCTTGACCGACAACACTCGGTTGAGGTGTGCATGTCGCACCACATTCGCGGCCGGATGAGCGATTACCCCGTCATCGTTGTGCCCGAATGGACCTGGCTCGAGGAGAGTCTCAGGGATGAGCTGGCGCAGTACGCGCGCGGCGGCGGACGGCTCCTCCTGATTGGGACCGGGACCGCGAGACTTTTTGCGGCGGAGCTCGACGTGGAGTTCCTTGGCGGGACGGGCGTAGAGGAGCCGCGATTCCTCTTGCACAACGGCCACATGGCTCCCGTCACAGGTCGACACGAGGAGATTCGGATTGGATCTGCTGTCTCGCAGATTGGTGAGCTCTATCCGTGGAACGATCCTGAGCGGGGTCCGAGCAAGCCGGCCGCGATCACGACACCTCTTGGCGATGGGTCCATTACGGCGATCCTCTTCCCCGTAGGTGCCGCCTACCGGGCGTCACAGACGCTCACGGTGAGGGAGTTCGTGAGCGACATCGTGCGTTCGCTCCACGCAGAGCCCCGGGTGGAGGTCGCGGGCTCGTCCTACGTTGAAGTCGCCCTGATGCGCAAGGGCGATGCGACAATCGTGAATCTGCTGAATACCGCGGGGCCGCACGCCGATCCCACTGTGCGCGTGTTCGATGAGATACCCCGGGTGGGGCCATTGACCGTCCGACTTCGGTGCAAGAGACAACCTGATTCGGTCACCGTGGAGCCTGGCTCTACGATCCCTGAGTGGTCATACGCCGGCGGAATCGTGGAGATCGGCATAGACATGCTTGAGATCCACCTGGCCGCCGTGGTCCGATAGGCTCTATGATCCTGGCGAGTCGTCCGGCACCGGGAGCAATCCGCTGACCGGTACGCGAGGGTGATCGAGTTTCGGTCCCCGTTCTGATCTCTATGGAATGTGCCTGAGAAGGAGCAAAGAGTGGCGCACGAACCAAAAATCACTCGTGTGGAGGTGTTGACCTACGGCTTCACCTCCAACGATCTGGCCGCCGACTCGTACTACAACGGGTTCAACCTCGTCTACTCGCCGGGAGATCGGCTCGATCGGACCGGGCATCTCCTGCGGATCCACACCGATGTGGGGATCGTCGGCGAGTTCGCCGGCGGCGTGGCAACCGACTTTGCCCAGATGAAGATGTTCCTCCCCTATCTGATTGGGCGGAACCCGCTCCAGCGAGAGCTCTTCTACAACGATGTGAAGCGGGCGCTACGGAAGTACGACCGGATGAGCATGGGCCCGGTCGATATCGCACTCTGGGACATCGCCGGTAAGCTCTACGACGCGCCGGTCTGGGAGCTTCTGGGTGGGTACCGACGAAGCGTGCCTGCCTACGCCTCCACCTATCACGGCGACGAGAATGGGGGACTCGATTCTCCCGAGGCATTCGCCGAGTTCGCCGTCGCATGTAGAGAGATGGGCTATCCCGCGTTCAAGATTCACGGCTGGAGTCATGCGCCGATCGAACGCGAGGTTGAGAACGTGCTGGCGGTCCGGGAAGCCGTCGGTCCCAAGATGGACCTCATGCTCGATCCGGCCTGTGAGTACGAGACCTTTGCAGATGCTCTCAAGGTTGGCCGTGCGTGTGATGAGGCAAACTTCTTCTGGTACGAGGATCCGTTCAAGGACGGGGGGCTCTCGCAGTTCGCGCACGCGAAGCTTCGCGAACTCATTCGTACGCCCATCCTCATGGGTGAGCACGTCAGAACGCTCGAGCCCAAGGTCGACATGGTCGTCGCGGGCGCCACCGACTACATGCGAGTTAATCCTACCTACGATCTGGGTATCACCGGCGCGATGAAGGCGGCGCACGCGGCCGAGGGGTTTGGGCTCGATGTCGAGATTCACGCCCCCGGTCCCGCTCAACGACATGTCATGGCGGCTGTGAGGAATGCGAACTACTACGAGCTCGGCCTGATCCACCCCATCGCGCCCAGTTCCTCCGCCCCAATCTACTCTGATTACTCAGACGCACTCGACGCGATCGATGAGAAGGGCCATGTGCCCGTCCCCGATGGGCCGGGGCTGGGTGTCAGCATTGACGAGGAGTTTCTGCGGGCTCACCTGCAGAGCACCGAGGTCTATCCCTAGCAGGCAAGATCACCAGTTGGAGGAAAGATGGAAATCTACGTAGCACCCGATGGGAACGACTCGGCCACAGGAACCGTGGAATCACCGCTCGCCACGCTTGCGGGTGCACGAGACCGAGTACGGTCTGCGATTCGCACAGCAAACTCGGATATCAACGTGATCTTCCGCGACGGGGTCTACCCCGTGAACGAGACCGTCGCTTTCGGCCGTGCGGATGCGTCGGACGGCGATCACATCGTGACCTATAAGGCGTATCCGGGGGAGACCCCGGTATTGAGCGGTGGACATCGGCTCTCAGGATGGAGGCCCCCATCTGAACTACCAGAGGCAGTTCGCAGGCTGCTCCCGGCGGCTGCGCGCGAGAAGGTCTGGTCAACCAAGCTGCCCGTTTCTCCAACCGAGCGGTTCACCTTTAACTCTCTGTTTGCACGTGATCAACGTCTTCCTCGTGCGCGTGGAGAGGGATTCGCCCTCCGTGAGGACGAAGCGATTTCAGATCGCGACTGGTGGGATACCTGCAGCGTACCGGAGGGGGCGGTTTCCGATTGGCCCGATCTATCCAACTGCGAACTCGTGATCATCCCAAACTTCACGTGGACCATGAACATTCTCCGGGTCAAGGAGTTCGACTCCGCCACCGGGATACTCACCACCACAGAGCCGTGCACCTATTTCCTGCGTCCCAATCGCCGGCCAGAGACCGTATGGGTGGAGAACGTCCTAGCTGTTCTCGACAAGCCCGGATCCTGGGTCGCCGACTACCAGGACGGCATGATCTACCACTGGCCCGAGGGGCATGAACCCGCGGAGAGTACTGTTGTTCCGTCGCTGACCGAGATGATCCGCATTGAGGGCGAGATCGACTATGACGGGCCGACTGACCGGGCGGTACAAGGCATCCACTTTGAAGGATTGCGGTTCTCGCACGGCGGCCGATATCCGTTCCACGGTCAGACAGGCTGGGGAATGCAGCACGATTGGGAGGCCTTCGATCGTCCCACCGCGATGGTCCGGCTTCGCGGTGCATCGAACTGCTCGTTCAAGCGATGCGTCTTCTCCCACTCCGACGGGACCGCGCTTCGTCTTGATCTCACCGCGGAGAGCAACGCGATTGAGAATTGCCTCTTCGAGGACATCGGCGGATCAGCCATCTCTCTGTGTGGATACGGTCCGGGGACGAAGGACACCAACAAGAGAAATCGAATCGCAGACAACGTGATCCGCAATACCGGGAAGATCACCTGGCACTCGCCCGCCATCTTTGTCTGGCAGAGCGGCGAAAACCATATTGCGAGAAATCACATCCACCACACGCCGTACACCGGCATCGTCGTGAGCGGAAGGATCAGAATCAATAGGGCCGATCAGACGCTTCGTGGCGTCGAGCGGCCGGGGTTCGCCGAATGCTTCAACACCATTCGTTGGGACGAGGTCGAGCCCATTCTTGGCGCCGACTACGAGATGCCGCTCTGGCACGATCCCGAAGCATGGAAGGCCGACTGGGATCTGCGAAAAGGGCTCCTCCACTCCCGAAACAACATTGTC
>JANQQY010000461.1 GCA_028284845.1 Spirochaetales bacterium | reverse complement strand
TGCACCGCCCGGACTGGACGAGTCCTCTGTGAACTGAACCGCGCCACGCCCATTGTCGTCGTGACTGCCGACGGCCCGATCGACCTCTGCCCTCACTGTGACCCCAGCTCCAGTTTCCTTCGCCAACTCAAGCCAATGTGGCCCCGTCCGCCCCTACCGATCACCTCATCGTCCTCCGCCTGCGCGCCGAAGGTGCCTTTGGCCCGGTTTTGTGCGATCCGTTGCTTCAGTTCCGGTCCAATCGCAGCGACCGGCCTGGTGTGCCGCGTTCGAAATTCCTATCAGTTATCAGTGAGCTCGACATCGCGCAGCCACGTCGGCGTCCTGCCTCCTTTGGCTGAAGTCGTTTGAGCATGGACGCTCAAACCGCCAGAGAAGAGGCGGAATGGCCCCCGGATCCTCCTTCTGGTGATTCTCTTTCTTGGCCAACCGAGACTGACTCGACTGTCTCGGAGATGGCCGGCGATCCAATGCAGATCGACATCGGCGAGCAGTGGCCGCATTCCCAGTGAGACCTCGTCTCCTCCTGCGTTTGATTGCACGTCCGCGGAATCATGCCGGAGATGTTCCCTCGCGCTCGTGGTCCATCGACTCGGTCGCCCCGCCGACAAGACGGTCACCCCCACGACGATCAGGAGCATCAAGGATGAAGTGTGACCGACGTGGCGTTAGGTCACGCATGGAATCGCCACAGTGCGGAATCTGGCGTCGGGGGAATTGGCATAGTGCTCGGATCGGGGGATGGGTTCGGGGCGGCATCGGCGGAGATGATTCGCGCGTGTTAGGCTCGATTCATGACTACCGCGTCTGATCTCATCTCGTACTGGTCGCAACTGAATGCGTCGCGTCGTCCCTTGATTCATCCTGAGGATCACATCCCTGACGAGTTGCGGGCCGAGTTGTCGGTGGCTGGGATCTACCCTGATGAGGCGGGCTATGAGGAAGCGATCGATCGAGTCCGGTTCCATGTGAATTTGGTTCCAGTTCCGTTTATTGGTGACATCGCCAATGCCAGGGTCTTCGTGTTGCTACTGAATCCCGGCTGTAGTCCGCTCGATTATGTCGCGGAGGCAGATCCGGAGTTTTCGGTGGCGATCGTGGATCAGCTTTCGCAGAGTTTCCGCCCCGGTATTCGCTCGTTCTTCTGCCTTCGCAGGGAGTTCAGTTGGACCGGTGCGGGTCAGTGGTGGCGTTCCAAACTATCGCCGGTCGTTCAACAGTTCCGTGATCGGGGCCTCGGAGTGTCGGATGCGCTCGACCGGATTTCGTCTCAGTTCGCGGTTCTCGAGTACTGGCCTTACCACTCGATCAATGCGAATCTTCGTTCGTCGATCCTCAAGCACTCCAAGTCCCACAGGATTGTTTCCAGCTTCGCACGAGACGAGCTATCAGATCGGGCGCGACGTGGAGAGTGTCTCGTCGTTGTGCCCCGGGCGGTGAAACGTTGGGATCTGCCGGAGCACAAAAACGTCATTCAATACGACCGGGGTGCATCGAGAGGCGCATCGCTCGCCCAATGCGCAGATCGGATCTACGAGTTTCTTAGGTAGGTACTCGGTCGATAGTCTTCCCTCGCCGTCCTGGCTCGGAAAGACGAAACAGCCCGTCATGGACGACGGGCTGGGGAATCAGAGGGGGCTCTTCAGGCCTCTCTTCATTTATATAGACGTTCCATGAGCGCTGCGTCCCTGACTGCCTCTACCGCGTGCGTCTGTGCGTCGGGAGGCAGGCAGAAGGTGACTTTCCCTTCCGGGTAGCGGGTCTTCAGCATCTCAATGAAGTGGTACAGGGCGACCGCTCCAGTGATGGAGTTCGGGAAGTCCACGGCGTACGTCGCTCCCAGGAACTCGCTTTCGTAACAGGCGACGAATCGGTCCGGCTTTGACGGGTGTGCGGTGATCCGGATGGGAAACTCCTGTTTCATCTCTCACACCTCCTCGTCACAGGTACCGTCGGCAGTCGGGTGCGGCACGGCCCAGTAGCCGTTAGCTACATCAAACAGCCGCGAGGGAACAACGCGATAGGTTGAGGACCGCCGTGGCGCAAGCTCTGAGACAACGAAGACGGGCTTGAGTTGCTCGGTCGCCGCGCGGAACGCAAGCGTGCTACCTCGTCCCCAGCGACCGGTGAGAGGATCGTCCGGGAAGAGAACGACGAACTCCGCGCGTTTGACCATCCACAGAGTTCGCCTGCGAAGGGACGCGGCGGGAGAGAGCCCACCCGGCACGACCACAGATGCAAAGAGCCCGCGCGACTCACTGGATCTCACTCGATCGGCGAACGCGCAGGCTACAACGGTTGATTCTCGCCACGTCTCTCGCTCAGCCAGAGTGAGCCGGAAGCGCGCATCAATTCCGGGCGCACACCCTACAAGGAATGAGAACTCGCTTCTGGCGAGAACGGACACCAGCCGTTCGGCGAGCTCCGGGTCCAGAAAGCCGTTGCGGCTTCCGGCGAAGAGCACCGCGCGTTGCCGGACACGGAAGATCAGATCCTCCCGCTCCTCCGTTCCCGGTACGGCGCACGTGATAGTAACCATGACATCCTCCTCGTGATTGGATTCACGGCGCGAGAAACCGCACGCCCCCCGGTGCGTCAATACCAAATCGCAGAGAAGACGGCCAACGGATACGCGGCTCGAGATCGGTTCATGCCTCCGGAAAACCAACATCGTGCTCGATGCTTGCTGCGAACCAGACACGGGCATAGGATGTCCGCATGACGATCAGCGACTGGGTAACTCTTTCCGTTGGCGTCGCCGCCATCATCGTGGCCGTAGTAGCGTTACTGGAGACTAGAGCAACTCGGCTTGCCTCATTCCGTCCGCGACTATTCCTAGCTGATGCTCGCTTCTATATGCAGCTGAATTCGCGCAACGTTCCTTGTCGACTTGTCGAATCTCTTGAGGAGCTCAAAGCTAGCGACTTGGAGTCGCACTCGAGATTCCGACTGACAAACGTTGGGCTCGGCGCCGCCCATTCGATTTCAGTTCATTGGAAGTTCGATGCTGAGTACATCCGATCCACGCTGTCCAGACTTGGCAAAGAGAGCGGTCTCGTAGGGCAATCATCAGAGCACCAGTTCTTCTTCAGACGCGAGGATGATCGCATAGGTTTCGGATTTGTAGTGATGGACCCATCCGAAAGCGACGAGATTCGATCGTTTCTCGCACCTGGCAAGGACCTCTCAATTCTCGTCCCGGACGCCGTGAAAAACGCAATCACCTTCATATCCTACCTGGAGGGATTCACGCATCGGGTCCGACACGACTTCGTGTCTATGCCGTTGTGCCTGGGTGTTAACATTGCCTTTCGGGACATCGCCGACAAGGTCCATGAGCAGACCATAAGCATTGAGATTGAAGCGTACGGGGGCGGTGATCCTTTGCCATCTGGGGTGTACGGATCGACTCGATTGACGTTCGAGATTCGATGACGCGCATGACATTGCGTCTTGACACTGATCTCTCTGCCGGATAGACGTTGGCCAATGGACACGTCTGACGGATCTTGGCCGCAGGAATTCTTCGACTTCTGCTACATCCCAGGGTTCGATGAAAAGTTGGAACAGCTTGCGGAGATGGCCGAGGCGGAGGACTGGGACTATCACGTGACACCAACCGAACATCGGCTGCCGGTGCTGTACAACTACGTCCGCTACACGTATCGCAGACTAGGCGAAGAGCGGAAGATCGGTCTCTCCGGCGACGGTCAGGCTGCTTGTTTCAACACGGGTCTCGTCACAGAGAATCAAGAGCCGATATTCGCATCGTTCGACACGAATCGAAAGGAAGATCAGCAACCTTGGTTTTTCATTGGCT
The DNA here is from genome assembly GCA_028284845.1 of Spirochaetales bacterium. Lineage (GTDB taxonomy): Bacteria > Spirochaetota > Spirochaetia > DSM-27196 > SLST01 > SLST01. The sequence continues at coordinate 157 of JANQQY010000461.1, read as the reverse complement.
GGTTTCGAAAGGGCCAGTGGGAACTGAATCGATTTCCGGATCTGCCGGATATCGCCCACTACTTCGACGATCCGACATGCTTGGTCTTTGATCACAGACGTGACCTCCGGATCAACGTCGAGCACATAATAGGAGAGACCCCACGTGAGCGATTTCC
>JANQQY010000442.1 GCA_028284845.1 Spirochaetales bacterium | reverse complement strand
ATCCGACTGAGGGCGAGATCTATATCGACGGCACCTCCATCGTGTCGATGCCGGCAAACAAGCGGCCCACGGCGATGGTGTTTCAGAAGTACACACTCTGGCCGCACATGACGGTCTACGAGAACATCGCCTTTGGTCTCAAGCTCCGCGGCATGGCCGATTCCGACGTCCGGCAGACTGTCGAAGAGGGACTCGATCTGGTCGGACTCTCAGGCTACGAGAAGCGCTATCCATCGCAACTCTCCGGAGGACAACAACAGCGTGTCGCACTGGCACGAGCGATCGTCCTACAGCCAAAGATCCTCCTGCTCGACGAGCCGTTCAGCAGCCTCGACGCACTCCTGCGCGTTCGGTTGCGCGAGGAGCTGAAACGCATTCAGCGAAGGCTTGGCATCACCACACTCTTTGTCACCCATGATCAGGAGGAAGCCCTCTCCCTCTCCGATCGTATCGCCGTTATGAAGGACGGGCAGATCGAACAGCTCGCACCTCCGAGCACGGTGTACGCGCGCCCACGAACCCTCTTTGTGGCAGATTTTATTGGTGACATGAATTTGTTCGAGGCGCGCACCGGTCGGAACGGCGTTCTATTGGGCCCGTCTCTCCTCTCCGACACTGGTGGTATTGCAGCAGATCAGACCGTGACCATCGCAGTTCGACCGGAGGAGCTCGTACTCGCCTCTCCGGAGACACCGGCTGAGGAGACGTGGGAGATCGTGGTGGAGCAGACGATGGATCTGGGCCACTATCGTAAGCTTCTTGGTACGTTTACCGGTGTTGGACCGGTAAAGATCTACGCGCCCAAATCGACTCCGATCGACCGGGAGGCGGGAACGCTCCGTGTTACTCCCACTCGATACCTTCTGTATGCTAACGGTGATGAACCGGTCGAAGTCGTGAGCCGTCCACACGTTGCCGCCCGGTAGACTCCAGGATGCGGTTGGTTTTTGCGGATACGCTCACTCATGAGGATGCCAAGCGAAACATCGCACACACATTCCAGGTACCACCTGCGATCACGCGCCTCCGGATCGAGCTCACACATGAACCTCACCATGCGACAGGTGCCGAGTATCCAAACCAGATAAGTCTCAGCCTCTTTGATCCCGACGGCTTCCGCGGAGCCAGGCACAACAACCGTGATCAAACGGTTCTGCTGAGTGGGGGCTCTGCAACCCCGGGCTATCTTCCGGGCGAGATTGTTGAAGGAACCTGGACGGTGGTTCTCGACACCCACCGCATCGTTCCGCAGGATCAACTCGCATATCGGATAACGGTCAATATGGATTCCGATCCAATTGAAGAGCCGACCCCTCGTTTTGAGCCGGGACCGATCGTCCCTCGAGGGCCGGGTTGGTACCGTGGTGATCTGCACGGACATACCCTTCACTCAGACGGCTCTTGGGATGTCCCGCAATTCGTGCGGCACGCTCGAGACAACGGCCTTGACTTCGTAACGTTGACCGATCACAACACGGTCTCCGGCCTTGCCGAGCTCGACTCCTTACGTGGGGACGATCTTCTTACGATCGGCGGGATGGAGCTAACGACCTACTACGGTCATGCGCTTGCACTAGGCACGCGAGAGTGGCACGAGTGGCGGGCAGGAGACGGACAAGCAATGGCGGAGATCGCGCGATCGATCCTTGAGAAGGGGCTCCTCTTTGTTGTCGTCCATCCGCGGAGTCCCGGCGATCCTGCCTGCACCGGATGTCGATGGGAGTTCGATGAGATCATGCCCGGGCCCGCGCCTGCCGTGGAAGTGTGGAACGGTGCCTGGCATCAATACAATGAGGATGGGCTGCAACTCTACTACCGCTGGCTCAATGAGGGACACAGGCTGGTTGCCACAGCGGGGAGCGATATCCACAGACCTCCTGCGCCGGGTGCGCCGAGCCCAGCGGCAAACGTCGTCTACGCAGAGGAGCTGAGCGAATCAGGAGTTCTCGACGCGATCAGACAGGGGAGGCTCTACCTGAGTAGTGGTCCGGACCTTCGACTGACCGCTGCCGACGATTCTGGAACGGTAGCCATGATGGGCGATAGCGTTGCGCGCAGTGAGAGCATTTACGTTCATGCGGAGTGGCGAAACACGGAGTCAGGCGATAGCCTCAGATTGATCGTGGATGGGACACCCTACGAGGAGCGCGATGTGGGTGAGGCTCATGACGACTCCTGGACCCTCGCCGGCGATTCGACACGCTGGTTCCTGGTTGAGGTCCGCGATGCCGACGGAGCTCTGCGCGCGATAACGAATCCCATCTTTGTTGAGTAGATAGGAGAGAAGTCACGATGAGCCAACCACTTGTCTATGCCCACGCCGGATTCTCCGGCACGGTTCCCAACTCACTCTCATCGATTGCAGAGGCTGGGCGCATTGGCGCGAACGGCATTGAGATCGATCTTCAGTGTTCGGCTGACGGTTTTCCGGTTCTGGCCCACGACTCACTCATGATCGGACGTGACGGCAAAAAACGCAGGATCGATACGCTGACCGCTGAGACGATCGCCTCAGATTCGTTTCGCCCTCCCGGTCACGACGAGCCGCCCCCCTCGCTCAATGCTGCCCTGGATGCTTGCGCCAAAGCAGGTCTCAGCATCAACCTCGACGTAAAGGATCCTCGCGTTTTTGGCGCCATCTCTGAGACGCTCGAACGGGCGAAGAGTCGCCAAGTAATCATGGTCACAGGATGCGACATCGGGACGCTCGAAGAGTACGGAAGGCCGGTCCCTAACGTGAGTTTCCTCGTCAACTACCCCAGGACACCCGGAACCTTCGTCTTGGGCACCCTCAAGCGCTCGCTCGACAAGATCGCCACAATGGGTGCTCAAGGGATCAACGTGCAGCACCTCCTCCTGAGCGAGTCGCTTCTGGAGGAGACGCGTCGCCGGTTCCTCTCAGTGAGCACGTGGACCGTCAGTAAGTCGCGTGACATCGAGCGAGTGTGCGCATTTGGGGTCGACTCCATCACCACAAACGAACCGGCGGACGTGTTCGCGTGCTTGAGGTCGTGACACCAGCACCTCAAGACAACCGGTCGCTACGCTTGAGGTCTTGCTTTGGAGTTCGGCGATGGCCTTGGCGGAAACAGCGGGGCCGACTTGCGGACCGGAACGCGCTCCAGTTGAGCGCAGATCTCGCTTCCGGTGCTCGGTATAAACGCCTGGATCCAGTACGCAAACGTGTAGAGCGTCGTTGCCCACTTCTCAACTCGGTTGACCGTTTCCTGCGTCCGGTGGGAGTGCTCCCACGGCCTGTACTCACTCACCTCGCTATTGATCCCCGCGAGCAGCGACATCAACGTTTGGACGGCCTTGTCCAACTGACATCGCTCCATATGAGCGTGGAACTCGTCGGTTGGCAGACGAGCGGCCGTGTCCCGGACCTGTTCTACCCCATTGCGTTCACAGAGCGCCGTCACTCGGGTGACGGTACTCCCGATTCGTGACGAGAGCTGACTCTTGTAGCACTCTGCGAGCCTTCCAGTGGAGAAGTCGCCATCGCTGAACGGACTCAATGTCAGCAGATAGAACCTCAACGGATCCACATCCCATTGGGCAGCTAACTCGCGTGGGTCAATCACGTTGCCAAGAGACTTGCTGATCTTCTTCCCTTCGGCGGTAAGAAAGCCATGCACCATGATGCGATCTGGTATGGGGAGGCCCGCAGAGAGAAGCATCGCCGGCCAGTAGATCGCGTGAAACTTCCATACGTTCTTACCAATGACGTGCGTCTTTGTCGCGCTCTTGCTCCATACGCTTCGCCAAGCGGCCGAACTGCCATACCCAATGCCGGTCAAATAGTTGATCAATGCATCAATCCACACATAGATCACCTGGGTCGGATCCTCCGGTACCGTGATGCCCCAGCCAGACATCCGGTGCGAGTCTCGCGAGATGCTGATGTCCTGTAGTCCTCTCCCCACGAATGCGAGAATCTCCCGCTTTCGCTGCGCAGGATAGACGCGCAACTCATCCGACTCGATCAGCTCCAGTAGTCGGTCCTGATAGCGTGAGAGACGGAAGAAGTAGTTGTCCTCCCGAACGATGGCCGGCTGAGTGTTGTGGTCGGGGCAGACGCCGTCCACCAGGTCGCGATCCGAAACAAAGTCCTCGCACCCCTCGCAGTAGAGACCTTCGTATGACTTGCGGTACAGATCATCGCTACGCATCGCCTGCCACAGTGTGCCGACTCCTGAGGCGTGGCGCTCTTCAGTCGTCCGGATAAAGCTGTCGAGCTCCACATCAAGAGCCCGTATCAGCTTCGCATACGCGTCTGAGTTCTCATCCACAAGCGCCTGTACCGACGTTCCCAGCGCCTCAGCCGCTGCGACGTTCTTGTGCGCGTTCTCGTCGGTCCCCGATTGAAGCACGACCCGATCGCTACGAAGACGATAGTATCGGGCCAGCGCATCTGCCTGTACGATCTCCAACGCGTGACCAATGTGTGGTGCAGCGTTTACGTATGGGATCGATGTCGTTATGTAATGGTCTGTGTTCATGCGTTCCTCCTTAGGCACAAAAAAGGCCCCGAAGACTCTCCGGGGCCCAAAATCAAATCTGATCGGATTTATCAACGCATGACTTCCAAGTCAGACCATCGAACGGCCCCGAGATACATGCGCATATACATCTGGTGGTTCGTGTTCCGACTCGGCACTCTCTACCTCAACTTCGTGTCGGCATCCTAAATCGGCGGTTGGTTCAGGTCAACCAATGGTTTGATTCCTCAACAGAAACGCCGTTGAACCTCGTTGAGTCGGATGCAACTATTGGCGGGACGAATCAGGAGGTCGCAATGGCGTTGAAGGCCCTGGGAGAGCGAATCAGGACTGCACGAACTAACAATGGGATGACCCAAGGACAACTGGCGTCACGAGTGAATGTGACCTCGCAAGCGGTCTCCAAGTGGGAGCGCGGTGAGAATGCGCCTGACCTCTTCACAATGCCGAGCCTTGAGGCCGTCCTGAACTCGTCGATCGACTATCCCTTGGGCCATGAGCGGGTGAACCTTGATGAGGCGACGGGATCAATCGTCGTCACGAGTGTCCCCGGCTATACGTCGCAGAGCGAACAGCTTTCGCCGACCGATATGGCGTCGATGCTCAACGGGGTGTTTTTTGCTCAGACACAGTTGTGGTGCAGCGAGGCGGACTCCCAATCAAGTACATCGGCGACGCGTTTCTGTCGGTGTTCGTCGCCGAGGATCATGCGGACATGGCGATCAAGGCCGCAGTAGCGATGAAGAGAACGTCAGCGCCTGCCATGTCGATTGGCATCGCAAGCGGATCATTCTTTCTTGGCCCAGTAGGGCATCCGGAGTACGCCCGCCTGGACGCCATTGGTCACGACATCAACCTCGCATTCCGAATCGCAGCGTGGGCGGGACTGAACACAGACTCCGGTATCGTAGCGACCGATCCGACGCTGCGGTTGGCCAGTGAGTTCGTCGCCTCCGGCGAACCGATGAGTGCGAACCTCAAGGGAGTTCATGCCGAGTGCTCGGTCCGCGAGATCCTCGTCACGTAACTCTTGCTCGTCCGCGGAAACGGCAATCGTTTGGATAGTGATTCTGGTGACTGGAGGTAACTACGCTGAGCGTTCGACCCACTCCATGAGAGAATCCTTGTCGACCGGTTTCGAGATGTAGTATCCCTGACCGTATTCACACTTTCGCCCGACGAGGTAGTTGAGTGATTGCTCGGTTTCGACGCCCTCTGCTACGACGCGCTTACCCAAGAGATGGGCCATCTGAATGCAAGTGTTGGTGATGACAAGTGAGTGGTTGTCATCCGGCAAGTTTCCAACGAAGGCTTGATCGATCTTGATGATCTGCGCCGGAAGCCGGTGGAGATACGCCAACGAGGAGTAGCCGGTGCCAAAGTCGTCAATCGAAACGTCAAATCCTTGCTTCGTGAACCGGCCAATGGTCTTGAGAGCGGTCTCCGGATCATCCATGATCGCGGACTCAGTGATCTCCAGTTCAATTCGCGATGGATCTATTCCGTATCGCCGCACGGTTGACATGACAGCAGTGAAAAACTCCGGATCAGCAAGATTGCGAATGGACACGTTTACCGCGACGGAGAACTCCTTCTTTCGAATCTCTCTCAGCGTCGCACACGATGTGTCGAGCACCCATCGAGTCACCCGATTGATCAGCGCTGTTTGCTCCGCTCGGGGAATGAAGTCACCCGGTGGCACCATCCCGTGCTCGGGGTGTTCCCATCTCAGAAGGGCCTCAGCACCGACAGGCTTTCCCGTTTGCAGATTGATCTTGGGCTGATACACGAGGCGAAGCTGGCCATCGTCGATCGCCGTCGTGAGGTCACCAAGGAGTCCGACTGAATGACGTGTCGCGACCTCCATACCGTGGGAGTACTCGATCCTCTGTTGGTTCTTCAGTTTGCCGCGCATGAGAGCGACGTACGCCTTCCAGACTAGTGAGGGGGCCTTCGGCCCAGCCTGAACCCCGGCGAACCCCGTCGTGCAGTCCAGATGAACGGAAATCCCATTGACGCGAAAAGGGCGCTCAAGAAAATCGACCAGTTGGCGGATCGCGCGGTCTTGAAGCTCTGAGTTGGCAAGTCGGAAGAGCACACCAATGATGTCTGGTTCAACGTGGTACACACCTGGCTTCCATGCGATCCCGAGTTCCTGTTTGACGCGTTCACCAAGAAGCTTGAGTAGCTTTGGTCCTGAAGCCGGCCCGATCGTAGCCCTCAGCTCGTTCAAGTTCGAGGGCATGATCAATGCAAGAATCATTCGACCCTTTGCCTTCTCTGCGTGGTCGAGTCGCTTTTCCAATGATCGCAGGTTCGGCAGTCCGGTCGGATGATCGTGGTCGGTCAGCCACTGAATGCTCCTTATCTTCCGACGGACAGCTTCAGAGAACCAGCCCACGAAGCCTCCGATCGTTGAGAAAGCGATAAGCCGTAGGACCCAGTTGAGCCACGACTGCATCTCGCCGGTGTTAACGTTGATCGGCATGAATGGCCCCAGAAGAGTGCCACCGACTATCCCCGCGACGACTCCCCCAGGAACGCCAAAGGATATTCCAGCCGCAATAATCGGGATGTACATGCTGTGCGAGTAGACGAACTGTATCCCACCGGTGAAGTAGACCGTGGCTACTGATATCCCCGCTAAACCGCTGGCGATCAGCGCCATGGTCACCGCCGTACTCGGAGTGGGGTTCACCCACCCATCAAGAAGCGGAACCGCCACCTTTCGGCGCGTCTGCGCGCGCAGTGCAAAAAGGGATCCTGTGTCAGCCACAACGATAACCTACTTTGACGCCGAGGATGCCACCGAGTTCACGGAACGAGTGAAACGTCGGAAGCATCGGTGCCCTGTTACCTCGAGTGGATTCCATGGCGACATGGACGAAGTAGCGATAGTTGACTCTTTTGGCATTCTTCATGGACAAGTCTCACCCGCGTTTCCCGCGTTGGCAATGGGGATTTTCCCCATTGACACCCTACGTGACGCGTTAGTCGATCACGCCACCAGTCCGTCAATGCATTGTTCGTATATTCCACCTGAGTGGGGTGGTTTGTGAAAACTCGGACGATGGTGATTCTGTTGGCAACGGTGGTATTGGTAGGCTGTCCGACACCAACGGGTGACGATCCGCCGGACGCTCCAAGTCCAGGGACTCCTGGGGATGCCGGTACGCTCGACGCCGACTTCGGGTCGGGCGGCTTCTACGAATGGCGAATAGAGGAGAACGCAATTCTGCACGAAGGGAGGATAGTTGAGGCGACCGGTTCGGGTCGGTCGGTGACACTCTCACGGAAGTCGGTGGCGGGTGACCTTGATACAAGCTTTGGAACTGGTGGTTCCGTTACGGTGACGCTGCCGGAGACGTTCGACACGTTCTCTGTCGTGTCGGCGATTCCAACGCGGATCATCCAGACGGGGTCGCGCTATCTCGTGGGTGGATCGTTCGGGGTTGCAGTAGACGAGAATGGCGCCTTTGCGCTTGCCGTCACTACGAGCGGGACTCCCGATGCGAGCTTTGGGAACACGGCCGTGGACGGACTCGCGATGACCTATGACGACACCCCCACCGGAGAGACCGACTGGGGCGAACAGGAGTTCATTCACGTGCAATCGTCCGGACGCGTCGTGTTGATGGGTCGATCGACGATTGGCGGGACCAATAGGATGGTGACGGTTGGATTCACATCTGCCGGAGCAATCGATACCACCTACGGAGGAAGCGGGACCGGCTACTCCATCTTTGGTGAGAGCGATGCACCGTTTCACGGAGCGGTTGCCGACGCGTCGGACAACATCTACGTTCCGGTATTCGTGGCGGGGCAGAAGATTGGACTGTGGCGGATCCTGCCCAACGGAACGCCTGACGCATCGTTCGACGGGGATGGGTTTCTCGAATCGAACGGACTCTCGCTGGACATGTTTTTCGCGATCTCTGTCGCGGAGTCAATCGCGCTCGACAGTTCAGGCCGAATTCTTATTGCGGGCGGAATCTCGGATTCAACAACGTACCGAGTGGGCGTCGTGGCCTACCTCCCCTCAGGTGTTCGCGACACGACCTTCGGAGGAGACTACAACACGGACGGCACTCCGGACGGGTTTGTCGTGTTCGACCGCTTCAACGTCACAAACGTCACGACCGAGCGCGCCGATGAGATTGAGGTGGATGGGGCCGACAACATTATCCTTGGGGCCGTTCTCGAACCGGAGGGGTCAGGTCGGTTCGACCTACATCTCTTCCGGCTCGACTCAGACGGAGCGCTCGACCCCGAGTTTGGTACCGACGGAGTGACCGTGCTTCCGGACGCAGATGACTCGAACTCGGTTCTGAACGATATGTTCATCACCGCAGACGGAAAACTCATGATCAACGCGCGAGACTATCTCTACCAACTCAATAACTGAGCTGCTCGCGACGAAGGAGGCCTCGGCTCGTATGCAACGGCAGTGAGTTCCTCCGGTCGAGACCGGAGGCTCGTGGGGACATCTACCTCTTCGTTGGCTTCCCAAGCCTGAACGTCCCTTCTCCGTCGAAGTACCGTCCCAGCCACTTATCCCACGGGACGACCGGCACGCCAAAGTTGCAACCGACGTGTTTGTGGTGCAGGTAGTGAAAGTAGTCGCCGGCCGGCCAGAACCCAAAGAGCGGGCCTTCAAATCCGGTGTGTCCCTGCGCAGGTGTCAGCGCGGTGAGTTGAGAGTTGAAGAGCATGTGGATGGGATGCGAGGGAACGATGAAGTGGATCGCGATACAGCTAAGGTAGAGCAGGTGTTCGACCGGGTGCATCGACATACCGGACCACGGGCCGGGATTCGGGTTCTTGTGATGGACGCTGTGAACCGAGCGCATGAGCGGTCCCCAGTGAAGTAACCGATGGGCAAAGTAGAAATGGGTCTCTCGCCAAAGCGGTATCAGGAGAAACAGTCCAACGAACCAGATGGGACGATCGGCGAATCCGATGAGCGGAGCCCTGCCGTTCGCAGCCATCCACAGATAGAACGCCTCCCATGCGGTCCAGATGGGAACACCTGAAACGAGGCTCCAGAACATGTTGTCCTTGACTTGATCGCCAAAGAGGAACTTCTTCGTGACGCCATCCTGCCATTTGGGATGATACTTCCCGCGATCACCGTTCCACTTCCACACGTAAAGACTCATGTGATAGAAGCCAAAGACGAACAGCATGAGTACGAGGTTTCGTCCCAACATCAGGAGCGCCCAGCTCACGCTAAAGGTCTGGACGGCATCGAGTCCCGGCTGAAGGTAGAGCCACGTCACGATAGCGAACCCGGCGTAGAGGACGTGCCGAGGCCAGAGGTATCCGCCCCAGCGGAATAGGAATCGGAACACGTCCACGGGTTTCCACGGAAGCCGGAAGAGCGGCATGTACTCAGCTGCGTGATCAGGCTTCCAATGCCCGGAGTCGTCCTTACGACCAACGGTTGATTCGCTCATGCGAGGTACTCCCCTATTCTGTGACTCAGAGTCGCGTACTCTGCGGCTCCCTCAACGTTGATGTCGTCGATCTCGCCGACGACCCGCTGATCACGGAAAACCATGATTCGACGGGCAAGCTTAATCATCTCCGGCATGTCCGAGGAGATAAGAATGATCGCCTTGTTCTGCTCCTTCGCAAGGGCCCAGATCAGAGTGTGGATGTACTCTTTCGCCCCTATATCGATGCCGACGGTTGGCTCATCAAAGATGATGACGTCCATATCGGCGAGCAGCCACCGACCTATGCTCACCTTCTGTTGATTGCCGCCACTCAGTTGGCCGACGATCTGATTCTGATCGGTGATTTTGATGCTGAGCTCGTCAATCATCTTCTGCGCATCAAGTCGTTCCTGAGAGAGATCGATGGCGCGAAGAGGCCCGGTGCGCATCGCCTCCCAGCTCGCAACCGCAAGGTTGGTCCGTACATCAAAATCGAGGAAGAGCCCCTCCTCCTTTCTGTTCTCAGTCACATAGCCAATCTTGTGCGTGCGCTGCGCGTCTTGGACCGATCTGATCCGGGCCGGTTCTCCATTCACAAGGACAGATCCGCTCTCCATTCGCGACTCGGCGATGATGAGTCGGGCGAGTTCGGTGCGGCCTGCACCTACAAGTCCGTAGAGGCCGAGGATCTCGCCTCGATGGACCTTGAGACTCACATCGTCTGCCATACCCTTCCGGGTAACGTTCCTAACTTCAAGTGCTGGTACATCACTCTCCGGCGAGAGGATTCCAAGATCAACGTCGCGCGTGGAACGGCCGATCATCATCCGCACCACGGCACGCTCATCGGTTTCGCCGGTTCGTGCGTTCCCAACATACTCACCGTCGCGGAGGACGTGGATTCGGTCGCAGACCGCAAAGACTTCTTCCAGCTTGTGCGAGACAATAAGAACGAGGACGCCCTTGGCGCGAAGCTCGCGGAGAAGATCAAAGAGGATCCCTGCCTCTGTTTCGGTTATGGATGAGGTGGGCTCATCCAGGAAAAGAATGCTTGCGTTGCGGGAGAGCGCCTTTGCGATCTGGATAAGCTGCTTCTGCGCAGCGCTCATTCCCTTGGCAGGGTCTCGAAGCGGGACCTTGAGTCCGACCATCTGAGCGAACTCGGCCGCCGCCTCTTCCAGATCCCGCCATCGGATTCCGAACGGACCGCGGAAGCGCTCGAGCTTGTCGAGCATGATGTTCTCCGCAACGGTCGCCTCGGGAACGATCTGGATCTCCTGGCTCACAAGCGCGATGCCTGATTCCAGGGCATCGTGGTACGAGGCCGGCGCGTGGATCTCACCGTCGATCCACATCTGACCCTCGTCCGGGAGATGTACTCCGCAGACTGTCTTGATCAGGGTGCTCTTCCCGGCGCCGTTTTCGCCAAGAAGCGCATGAATCTCATTGCGCTCGGCCTCAATGGAGACGGTACTTAATGCACGCACGCCTGGAAATGTCTTGGTGATATTGGTTAGCCTGAGCACGTCGACCTCAAAGAGATCCGGCGCAGCCGTGCAGCTGCGCCGGTTTTACTACGGCTGAGTCAAATAGACGGTTTCGAGAGTTGCCGCGATCTCGTCCGTTACGCTCTCGAGATCTCCCGAGAATGAATCGAGGTTATCAGCCGTGACGACGGCCGTTCCCGAGTCGATGAAGTACTGGTCGGCGGCGGGTGCCCAGCCGTCGATCAGGTAGGTGAGGACCTTCATGGAGAGGTAGCCCTGACCAAAGGGATTCTGAGCGATCGTTGCATCAACGTAGCCGTCACGAATCGCATTAAGAACGACTTCATCGGTATCGATCCCGACCATGCGGATGTTGTCATCCGATCCCGGGGTGTTGATCTCAGTCAGAAGCTGCGCAGCTGCGACGGAGGTGGTGTATCCGGTGCAGATAATGCCGTCGACATTACCAAGCTGTGCGGAGAGTGCGCTTTCGATCTTCTC
>JANQQY010000423.1 GCA_028284845.1 Spirochaetales bacterium | reverse complement strand
CGCAACAACCTTTGAGACTCCATTCTCCTCCATCGTCACTCCAAGGAGCGTTGCTGCGGCGGCGACGGTTTTTTTGTTGTGCGTAATCACGATGAACTGACTCGACTTGCCAAACTCCATCAGCATGCTCGTGAATCGGCCGACGTTTGACTCATCGAGGGCGGCATCGATCTCGTCGAGCAGACAGAACGGGGACGGCCTGACCATGTAGGTTGCAAAGAGAAGGCCGACCGCAGTGAGGCTGCGCTCACCACCGGAGAGCAATGCTATGTTCTCCAACTTCTTGCCGGGAGGCTGCGCCAAGATCTCGATTCCGGAGTCGAGCATGTTTTCAGGATCGCTGAGCCGGAGTTCGGCGCGCCCGCCGCCAAAGAGCCGCCGAAACATGACATGGAAGTTCTTCTTCACCTGCTCGTAGGTCTCTGCGAACATTGCCGCACTCTCGCTCTGAATCTCCTCCGTGACTCTTCGGAGGTCCTCACGCGCGGAGGAGAGATCGTCGAGCTGCTCGCTCAGGAACTCGTGCCGCTGACGAACCTCTTCGAATTCTTCCGGGGCCGCGAGGTTGACTGCACCCAAGGCACGCTCCTTCTCGCGGAGTGAGGTGAGCCGCGTACGGAGCGTCGGGACATCCTCGGCAATCTCAAGCATCCGCGGCTCGTGCTCACTGAGCTCCTGGCTGTAGCGCTCCCGGAAGTTCTCGTAGAGATTTCGAATCTCCGCTCCAATCTCGGCAGATGCCATCTGAAGCTTCTCAAGCTGGTTCTGAGTCTTGCCAAGATCGTCCATCTTCCGCTTGAGTCCTCGTTCGGTCCGTTCAAGCGATGAGTTGTGACTCTTGATGGAGGTTTCAAGCTTCTTCTGCTCTCGAAGCAGGGCGTTCTCACCCTTCTCGAGCTCTTTCAGCTCCTTCCCCAGAGCGTCAATCCGGCTCGAGGTCTGCGCGAGTCGGGCTCGGCTTGACTTCAGATCCTCGTTTCCCTGGAGCTGGACACGTGTCTGCTCCTCGATTGCCGACCGGCGCTCGGCAAGAGTGGTCTCCATGGCGGTCGCCTGAGTCGTCATCCTCATGCGATTCACCCGAAGCTCCTCAAGCGTCGCGCGGTACTCGGAGATCTTCTGGCCCAGTTCGGCGTTCTCTGTCGCGCGCTTGGTGATCTCCGACCGAGCCGAGCGAACCGCAGCGCGCGAGGTTTCCAGGGCACCGTCGAGCTCGCGCTTGCGCGTGATGATTCCGGTTGGTGCAAGGAACTCATCAAGGAACTCGGGGATCGCGCCCTTGTATCGATCAAACTCCGACCGTGCGTCCGAGATCAGCTGAGCGATAGGATCAATAACCTCGACTGCCTGCGTCATCGCCTCGGATGATCCTGTGGCGGCGGCGTCGAGGAGTCGCCTCTTCGCAGTCTGAACCGAATACGAGAGATGTTCGAAGGAATCGTTCACTGCGCCCTCAATCTCGTTCCGCGTCTGCATGGAGTAGCCGGAGGCGCTGAGACCCTCCTCGAGCTGTCGAACGACATCATCGGTTACGGCTCGAAGATCGACCTCGAGAGCCTGCTGGGCGGCGTCCTCTGTATCCACAGTCGCCTCGCACTCGGCGATGACGGCCCGGTTCTCGCCAATCCGCCGTTCCGACATCTGCACGTGCTCCTCGAACGACTCGATGTTCTGCTCTACCTCGTTGACCCGCTTTGAGTGCTCAAGGATCGACGCCTCCAGATCATCGACTTCCGCCCGGAGCGACACGATTTTCGCCTCGACGGCCGTCACGCGTGCCTCGTCGTTCTTGATTTTCTCTTCAATCTCGCTCACGCGCTCAGCATGAATCCGAATCTGGTTCTCGCGAGCATTCTTCTCGAGTTCAACTCCGTAGAGTTGCTTCTGATGGTCAATGAGCTGCGCCTCCATCCCATTGACCACGTCGAGGTTGTCCTCAAGCGCCTCGTTGATCGTGTCGATTTCCGAGCGGAGGGCGTTCCTCTGTACCGTGCGTTCCTCAAGCATTTCCTTCCGCTTGTCGCGCTCATCGACGTAGTCGCGAAGCCGCAGGAGGGTCAGGTCGAGCTCGGTTGAGAAGTGTTGCTCGCGAAGCGCCCTGTAGGTGAGGGTCTTCTCCGACTGTTTCTTCAGCGACTCATAACTTCGGGTGACTTCGCCCAGGATTCCGCGTACCTGGCGCATGTTCTCCTCGGTCCGCTCAAGCTTGCGCTCGGCCTCACGGCCACGGGCCTTGTACTTCGTGATCCCGGCCGCCTCTTCAAAAATCAGCCGGCGCTCTTCCGGCTTGTTTGACAAGACCTGATCAATCTTTCCCTGCTCCATGATGCTGTAGGCGGTCTTGCCAATGCCGGTGTCGAAGAAGAGTTCACGAAGTTCTTTGAGTCGGACAGGCGCCCCGTTGACGAAGTACTCACTCTCTCCCGAGCGAAAGAGCCGACGTCGGATCGCTATCTCAGCTGTATCGATGGGAAGAATGCCGGAGTCGTTCGACATGGTCAGGGTGACTTCCGCGACGTTGACCGGTTTGCGATCCTCCGTACCGTTGAAGATCACGTCTTCCATGCGCTCGGCGCGGAGGCTCTTTGTCGCCTGCTCGCCGAGGACCCATTTGATCGCGTCTACGACATTGCTCTTACCGCATCCGTTCGGACCCAGGAGAGCCGAGATGCCATCGGTGAATTCGATTCGCGACCTGTCCGCAAAACTCTTGAAGCCGAACAGTTCAACGCTCTTTAGAAACACTACCCGCTCCCAGTCGTATTACTCTTTCAAAGGTGCGCGTCCGCGTCAACGAGCGGCCGAACCCGCATGGAGTGCGAGGATTCGTTCGTACTCGCCGGCAGCCCAGTCGATGATCTCTTCCCAGCCGCGATAGATCGTTCTTGATGCACGACCTCCAACAGCACGAACAAGATCGACGTTGTCGCTCAGCCGAGAGAGCGCCTCTGCCATGGCACTCGGATCGTTCTCAACTACAAATCCGTTCACACCGTCCTGCACGACCTCCGCGGCGGACGACCCGGCGGCCACCACAGTCGCAACGCCGAATGCAGCCGCCTCTCTCATCACGAGAGGGGCGTTGTCATAGAGGCTCGGAAAGAGAAACAGATCAGCTCGAGCGAAGAGCCGCTTTACGAGCTCGCGGTCGATGATCTTCCCAAGGAAGACCGTAAGATCAGAAATGCCAAGCTCGTCGACAAGGGCTTGCATATCGGCGGAGGCGTATCCCTCGCCGACGAAGACAAGCCCGACCGACTTCTCAGGCGAGAGTCGATGCAATTCGGCTACGCTGCGGATGATGAGCTCGACATTCTTCTCCCATCGGTGCTGTCCGACAAAGAGAAAGCAGAAGCGCTCATCCGTCCACGGAAGCAACTCGCGCGAGAGCGCCCGGTAGGTCGCGCGTTCGGAGTCCGAGGGTCGAAGAAAGTCGCTGCCGTTGGGCGCGATCGTTATCTCACCCTCGTAGCCGTAGTCGCGGAGTGTCTGTGCAGTCGACTCGCTCGGCGACCACACGGCGTCACACCCCTCGTAGAGCTTGACGATGCGTTGTACGACGCCGTCGGCGAATCGCTCCGACTTGGAGAATCGGAGCACATCGTCACGGTACTTGGTGTGAAAGGTCGACACGTGCGGGATTCCGTGCCGACGCGCGATCCGAGTAGCCATCCGACCCGCAACGAATGGGGTGTGGCTGTGCACGAGATCGAACTTGGTCTCCAGCAGGAACCGGCCAACGCTCGGGCTCGCCCATGGAAGTCCAATGCGGTAAGGGGGCATGAGCGGAATCGGCAAGGATGGATAACGAAGAATCACAAAGGGATCATCGTCGTGAAACCGAGGGACGTGGGGCACAACAGCGTAGGCTCGGCCATACTTCTGGTCGAGCCATCGTGTGTAGTTCTCGGCGCACAGCGCGACGCCGTCCATGATGGGCTTGAATGAGTCGTTGAACTGACCTATCTGAAGGTGACGGCCCACGAGAGGAGCCTACCGCTCGTCACCGGTTGCCGCAATGGCCAACGCCGGATGATCCGGCAGTCCGGTTGCACGCCGCGGGATCCGATTGTGAACGATCACCTTCGCATCGGTGTGCCGCGCACGAGTCTCGATGAGGGAACGAATACCCGCGAGATGAGTCTCGTCTCGATCACCCTCCGCGACGACGAGGTGCACGACGGTACGATCGTCCCGATCTGTGGTGACAGCGATCTCAAGAACTCGTGAATCAGCCAGCAAGACCCTCTCAATGAGACCCATCTCCAGAGCCAAGGAGGCGTCTCCGGAACCGATTCGCCCATCCACGTAGACAAATCCGTCGGTATCGAGGTGACCCAGAATACCCGTCCGGAGCCAGCGTCGCTCCTCGGAA
>JANQQY010000420.1 GCA_028284845.1 Spirochaetales bacterium | reverse complement strand
CACAAGAACCGACCTACGCTCACATAAAGGAGTCCAGATGCCGTTAGTAGTCACACCGCGCACGATCACGAATGCACCCGGTCAGTTTACGTTTGCCTCACAGTTCACCATCGGTTCGATCCATGCAGGTGACCGCCTGCCGGCACGGCAGCTCATCGACGAACTCGCCACCCTCGGGTCGGTCGGCAGGTTCTCATCTGAGACAGGTGATGCAGAGGTGCTCCTCAGACGGAGCCGGTCGATCGGTAATCCGGAGGGCTATCGACTCGAGATTCAGCCCGATCGCATCATTCTCTCCGCACCGTCCGCGGCCGGGTCGTTCTACGGCATCCAGACGCTGCGCGAGCTCGTTCGTGAGCACGGATCAACGATTCCGTCCGCGCTGATCGTTGACGAGCCGGACTTTGCCCGGCGCGGCTTCTACCTCGACTGTAGCCGGGGGAAGGTGCCCACGGTTGAGACCCTCTTTGCCCTGATCGACTACCTGGCGCATTGGAAGATCAACGAGTTCCAACTCTACGTGGAGAATGTCTTCCAGTTCTCCAAGCATCCACTGATTGGTGAGGGCTACTCGCCCTTCAGCGCATCGGACATGCTTGCGATCCAGTCGCATTGCGAGCAGAACCACATCAGCTTTGTCCCGTCGCTCACCAGCCTTGGCCACTTCGAGAAGATCCTGATGCTACCGGAGTACAACGACCTTGGGGAACTCCCGGGCTACAACGATCTGCCCGGCGGCACAACGCTCAACCCCGTTGACCCGCGATCGGTGGAACTGGTGAAGGATCTCTATGACGAGTACCTCCCGCTCTTCGCCTCTCCGGAGTTCAACGCCTGCGGCGACGAGCCGTGGGAACTCGGACGCGGCCGCTCTGCGGAGAAGGCGAAGGAGGTCGGTGAAGGACGAGTCTATCTCGACTTCATCCTCCAACTTCGCAAGCTCTCGGTCTCGCACGGTAAGCGTATGAACATCTGGGGCGACATTGTCCTCAAGTACCCAGAGATCATACCTGAGCTGCCGAAGGAGTTGGTCGTCTTGAACTGGGACTATGTGCCGGACGGCCGAATGCTCGTACGTACAAACGAGTTCGCCGAAGCCGGCCTTCCCTTTGTATGCTGCCCCGGTACCAACGGCTGGCAGAGCCACGGCACCCGACTCAGGATGAGCATGCGCAATATCCATCAGTTCGTAGGTATCGCGCTCGAGCACGGTGCTGAGGGAGTCCTGAACACCGATTGGGGCGACATTGGTCATCGCAATCCTCTTGGTGTCAGCCTCCACGGAATCGCCTACGCCGCGGCGGCCAGCTGGAATCACCAGGCCACTCCGGGCCCAACGACAGACGAGTTCACGCGAAACTTTGTTGCGCAGACCTTTGGCGACAAGGCCGGGGCTCTCGTGCCGTGGCTCGCCACCATTGGTGACGACGACTTTGGCCAGTGGGCGTATCACTCGTTGCTTGAGAGCCTCGCCACTCCAACCGGATTCGGCCGGGACTTCTCCAGAGTTCGTACGCTGATCAATGAGGTGGAGCACTCCGATGAGGATCTCCAGGAGAAGATCGAGGCTGCAACGGGGCTGGCAAGCGCAGGGTTTCCATCATTACAGGCGCAGGGGCGCGCTCTCGCAACGCAGTCGGGAGGCGCGGACCCCTTCCTCACGAAGACCCTGGAAGAGTACGAGCTTGCGAACCAGATGAATATTGAATCGACGCGCCGTGTTCTCCTCGCTCGATCAATCAGGGGCGGTGGACAGCCGGAGAGCGCCGAGCTCACGCGGCATCGAGATGCCCTCGCACGGCTCAAGTCCGAACTCGAGCGAACGTGGATGGCGCGGAACAGGCGTTCGCGCCTTGACGACTCGCTCGTTGGGTTTGACCAGGCGCTTCAGGAGATCAAAACGCTTCTGTAGGCATTGAGGCAACGGTGCATGGCCGCCTCTGTATGAGGTGCTATGAGAGGCTGCCCAGGACGCGGAGCGCATTCTCCCATGCAAGCTTCTCAAGATCGGCCTCGTCGTGACCCCGCGATCGCAGATCGTTCA
>JANQQY010000405.1 GCA_028284845.1 Spirochaetales bacterium | reverse complement strand
ACAAGCTCGGTCCGGCGATAGCGTTCCGAGTCGGATTCGATTCGTGCCTTCAGGAACTCAAATTGAGCGTCAAGCTCGCGTCGGTTGGGGTCTGAGAGGACAAACGAGTCGCGGGCACTGATCCCGCCAATCTCGTTCATGACACCCGCAAGGCGCTCAGCATCCGAGATTGCCCAGCGGAGGGTTACGCGCTCGCGCCCTCCGTCGTTTGCCCCAATAAAGAGACCGTAGCGAACCGCCTGTGAATCTTGCGCCCATGTGGCGCCGGCGACCAAGAGTATGAGAATTGGAAGAACGCGTCGCATTCTACTCTCCCTTCGCGATCGTAATCGACTGGACCGTGAGTGAAGACGGCAAACGGAGCTCTCCCGCTGGATTGCCGACTATCCTGTTCGACTCCTGACGAACCATGTCGAGAACGCTCTGCACAGAGAACTCTGTATCAGAGGTAATGAAGTAGAAGTTCTCGAAGCCTGGGGCATTGTCGAGTCGATATGCGTACTGAAGTTGTTGGGTTCCGCCGCCAGACAGTTCAGGGGTCGCAACCTCAGAGACGGGGAAGTGCAACGTCACTACGCCGTTTCCGTCGAGACTGCAAATCATGCCAAACCGCGCCTCCGCAGCGTTGTAGGTGATCTGAAGGAGATCGCCCGCGCTCGCCACGGCACCACTATCAAGGCGAAGAGGTTCGCCCTGAGCAGACCGAAAGATCTGCATCTGCGGTTCCGCCCCTTTGAGGCGTGTGATCTCCGTGGCTGTACCCGAACCAGGGGTCGCTGGACTCACGGAGATTGCGAAGATGATCGCAAAGGCGAGGGCGGCAGCCGTTGGAAGACCGATGCCTAGAAACACCGTCCACCGCCGCCTCCGGGACGGCGCAAGCTCCTGCCTCTCAGCCTCGAACTGATTTCGTATTCGCGTTGCGAAGAGATCGGCTGGATGAGCGGCGGCGAACTCGGCAGTATCGGCTCTCAGGGCCTCGACTCTACGCATCGAATCCGGGTCGGCCTCAATGCGCTGCACGGTTTGCTCATTTGTTTCACCAAGGAGGTACTGCTCGAGAAGGATGTCGGGGACGCGGTCGCTACTCATTGGTCGCCTCACAAGTCCTGAAGCTCAAGCCCGTGGGCTCGGAGCTGCCGAAGTCTCTTTCGGACGCCGCTAACCGACATCCCAATCTGCAGAGCAGTCTCTTCGAGGGTGAGCCCATCCACGTAGTGAAGGACTGCGATCGTTCTGGTACTCTCCGGCTCCCTGTCGAAGAGTCGGTCCAGAAAGTGCGACGTAAGGGTCTTTCGCTCCGGACCTTCGTCTCCGGCAATCGTCTGAAGGATTTCGTCATCCTTCGTTTCCGGTCGCCGTTTTGCTTTGCGAATACGGTTGAGGCAGATGTTCGTCGCGATGGTGTAGAGCAGACTTGACGGGGCAGCGTGGACGAGGTCCTTCTCCCTGCGCAGGAGCTCAACAAAGACGTCCTGCATGGCGTCCAGTGCGGCATCGTCGTCGCGGAGCATAAATCGGCAGCGTCGGTGCACCATTGCGCCGTATGTGCGGTAGTAGGCCTCAACGTCGATTGCCACAGTTTCTTCCCGTTGCCCGATTTCTTGCTCACGTCAATATCAACACCGGACGGACAAACCGGTGTCACCGAATGTAGCAATAGTGACCAAAAAAAACGCACTTCGTATACTCACGCAGGGTCCAAACTGATCGAACATACCCACGCTTCAATCGACCATCTTACTGCGCGGGCCTACCAGCTGGTGCAACGATCTCCGTCTAGTGCATACGATCAGGCCCACGATGGCCTTCTCGCCGCCTACCGCCTCTCTTACGATGAAGGTGCCGCGGAGGCCCATCTTGTGTGCGGTTGGGCCCAGCTCTTTCTTGGCCGCTTTGAGTCGGCTATTCCACACCTTATTGAGGCATTCGACAGATTTCGTGACCTTGACTTCCCAGACGGCGAGCTACGGACTGCGAATGCGCTCGGCTCACTTCTCGCCCGCATTGGTGAGTATGAGGAAGCGATCCGGGAGTTTACCCGAGTTTGCTCTGCTGCCAGAGAGCTAGGAAACATCGACAGGGAAGTGGCGGCTCTGACGAACCTGGGCGAGACCTACTCGTCAATGCGGGAGGATGAGAAGGCGGAGGCCATTCTGACCCAGGCACTCGATATCTGCACCGATCCCTCGGTCATCTGCGTCATCCGTTCTCACTTGGGCCGTGTGCTACAACAGACCGGAAGAAATGCTCCAGCCTCAGTTCAGCTTGTCGCAGCGCTTGAAGAGTGCGAGAAGATGGACGATCAGGTCACGAAGGTCGATGTCTTGACGACTCTTGGATGGAATGCGCTTGAGAGTGATCCTCTCTCAGCCGCTACCGCTCTCGATGCCGCAATCGCACTGAGTAGGCGGATTGAGTACGCGTCGGGTGAGGCCGGTGCAGTTCGGGCGATGCACGAACTGTTTCTGAGATCCGGTAACCTTGAAAAGGCCGAGTCGTCGCTTGGTGAGCTCTACGATATCTGTTCGAACAGCGACATTCGTCCTCAATGGGATTCTCTCGCCGACGGCCTCGTCCAGGCCTACGCGGATGCCGGCGATGACAAGGGCGCAGTGCGAGTCGCGCGGAGGATGCTCGCAGCCTACCGGGAAGAGTCGCAGACCGATGTGGCGCGACGCATTCGAGCGACTCGTGCGCGACATGAAC
>JANQQY010000374.1 GCA_028284845.1 Spirochaetales bacterium | reverse complement strand
GGGTCTACGCCGCTCGGCCCAAATCGCATCGACCTGTCGAACAGATGGAATACTGGAGCACCGGGTATTTCGTGCTGATGGAGGTCCTTGAGACGGTTTACGGAGCGACGATTGATGAGATCGTGACAAGCCGACTCCTTCGGCCACTCGGGATGGACCGTACCACGTTTCTCTCGAGGCGCGCACAAGAGCTCCGGCGTCTCTTGCCCTACGACCTGGCTACGAATCGTGAACTGACCGGTGTCGCGCATGCACCTCCGCTCGGCGAGACCGGCCTCTGGACATGCGCCGAGGATCTGTTGGCGTTTGTTCGTGGTATCAGCCAGGGTTCTGGGGTGGTGAGCGAACGTGCGCTCGACCTCTTGCTGCGCGATCAGAGTAACGGCGGACACTTGAAGACGATCGGATTCTGGATGCGACCGCAGGAAGGGTCGCTCTGCCCTTTTTCTCCCGAGATGTCGAATCACGCTGTTGGACACCCAGGATACACCGGATGCTTCCTTGCAGCCGATCCAGAGTCCGGCTTCTACATTGCAATCACATCGACCAGCCCCAACCTTCACGCCGACTTCTGCAACTACTCGCGGATCGCCTCAGCTGCTCTCCATCAGCTTCGCGATTCCTGAGTTGATACACTGATATCGAATCCGTTCACCGCGGTCGAAGTATCGTCGCGTTGGTAGAGTATTGCGCTCGCTGTGATTCTGCTCATCAAGTCCGTAGGCATCTGCCCCTCTATGCGCCCAGACGACCGCTATCTGAGCGCGACTCGACCATCACAACGAATTGTTGACGAAGCCACGATGGAGTTCCACAGGTGTCTCGTTGCTGAGTCAGCAACTCGCGACAAAGGTTTAGTCGGCGTCAATAACAACGGCTTCTCGAACGGTCGCTTCATCTTGTCGCGATGCACGACTGCACCGTCTTCTACGTCTACTTCTGTCCTGAACGGATACTATGAGCCTGTGACTCCTGTACTCCGACTCGATCGACCATGTCGCTGCGCGTCATTCTTCCTGTTAGCGATTGCGCTCTTTCCTATCGCTACAGCGCATGCTGATAACGACGGTTTGCACTACGGTAGCGACTTTGCATTCTTCACCATCGGGGCGACAATTCCCCGCGGGACTCGCGGAGCGAAGCTGTTTGCGATCTTGATATGGAGCAGAGTGGGTACTTTGAGACGGTCACCTACATTGAGGATGGAACGAACATCCTGATGGTAGTCTTGGTGACTCGATCACCGGAGATTCGGGAGCGTAGCCGGGGCGTACATGAGTTCATTGTTTCGGGCATCAGGGTCATCGACGTAGTCGACTAAGACCGACGGACGCGATTCTTGTCTAGCCCTCGAGAGCACCTCAGTCCCTCCGCCGGAGCTTCTATGCAGGTTGTTGAGTTGCGTTGTCGTCGGCTATCACTCTGGTGAATTAGACCCTAACAAGTGTATGACGAATATCTCATGCGTCGACGAGCTGCCCGGTCGCTTACTGTCAACGCCAGATGAAAACATCCCTATGGGCTTTTGCGGTCGGCGGTAACAGGCTCACAGCTTTGCTCAAAATTGGTTATGCCCGAGACTGGAATCGAACCAGCACGTCCGTAAGGACACTAGACCCTGAACCTAGCGCGTCTACCAATTCCGCCACTCGGGCATTCAGGAGGCCTACAAGGTAGTCGGGCAAAATCGCGATGTCAATTGCACCGACCACCCATCGATCACGACGCTTGTCTGTCGACGGTCCGCGATGCCACGCCGCACTCCGTCTGAAGGCCGATGCTCCGCCTCGGAAGCGGCTCGCGATCCCTCCTGAGAAATGGAGCTTTTGATCTTTGTGGTCGCTCCCGCCAATGCGTCTTATATTCTGCCTACCAAATTGTTGGAAGGTCAAAATGAAACGATCAGTTCGGTGGACTATTGCGGCCCTTGTGTCTCTTCTGGTTGCTTCCGCGGTAAGTGCGGAAGGGTTTATCAATCGGAACGACGGCATTCTGGATATTGAAGCCGTTGCAGAGACGGGGTTTGTGAAGGTTTGGTTCCACGAGATCCAGATTGGAGAGAACGATGACGTCATCGACTACGTGAACGAGGGCGGTCAAGAGATTCTCTTTCCGTTTAGTCGCTTCACCACAGAGCTTACGATTGCGGATCGCCACACGGTCATCTTCCTCTATCAGCCGCTCGAGATCTCGACCCAGGTCCGATTCGATGAGCCGCAAACCGTTGACGGGGTTACCTTCGGCGACGGCGGGGTCGAGGGTGTGAACCTGACCTATGGATTCCCATTCTATCGAACGAGCTACCTCTACGACTTCGCGGCATCGGATCGGCTTGAGCTCGCGGCAGGCATCAGCCTTCAGCTTCGCAACGCGTCTATTCGGTTTGAGTCAGCTGACGGCACGGAGATCGCGATCAGTCAGGACCTTGGACCGGTACCCATTATCAAGATTCGCGGGGAGTACAT
This sequence comes from Spirochaetales bacterium, assembly GCA_028284845.1. Taxonomy (GTDB): domain Bacteria; phylum Spirochaetota; class Spirochaetia; order DSM-27196; family SLST01; genus SLST01. The sequence continues at coordinate 7,694 of JANQQY010000374.1, read as the reverse complement.
CTTTGACGGCGATCGCATTCCGGGCGCCTTTGTTGGTCTCGAAGCCGATGGGTTCTACGCGTCGTCTGCCTTTATCAACGGCGCAGAGTTCGACTTCACCGGTTCCATTTTCGACGCGAGTCTGCGCGCGGGATTTGAGCCGGTCACAGGGATGGAGGTCTTCCTCAACTTCCGAGCGCTTGGCGGTGGAGCATCCGGAACCCGGCCGGATGAGAACAGAGATTTCTGGAGTCAGTCTCGTTCGGGATTCACAGACAACTTTCTTGTGAGTACCTCGTTGACGCTCGGAGCGCGGCTTAAGTAATTCACAGGCCGGCACAGGATCTATACTGATCGGTCGCTCGGCGATTGAGCTGCACGCGCGGGCTCACCTATCGGCGTTGTCTTGAATCGAATCGTGATGGTCGGTTCGGGCTCGTGCATCAGCTCGATCGAACCGTCCATCTGATCCACAAGAGCGGCGATCAGGGAGTGACCCATTGATGAGGGTGAATCGAAGTTGACCTCCGGTGGCATAGGTTTCCCGGTATTGCAGGCGGTCAGGATCCATGACTCGCCGCCGGATCCGGCCTCGTCGTCCGCAGAGAGGGTTAGGTGGAACTCCATTGAGCCGGACTCTGGAAGCCCATGCTTGAGCGCGTTAGTGGCGATCTCGTTGATCATTACACCCATCGAGACCGCAGTCCTGGCCGGGAAGATCACTGAGGGGACGGAGGCGACTACGGTCACTCGGTCTCGGTGCTCAGATCCAAGAACGTTCTGCAGGAGATCACCAATGTAGGCCGACATCTCAATCCCTTGGACACCGGTCTCGAATGAGAGTTCCTCGTGCACCTTCCGAACGGCCTCTACCTGGTTGATGACATCTCTCAGATCAGCCGTTGCGCCGAGATCCGACTCCTTGAGTGCGATGAGCGATTGCACGATCGCAAGGTTGTTCTTTGCCCGATGATTCACCTCCCTCATCAGGAGATCCTTCTCGAGCACGAGGCGCTCCAGCCGTTCCTCGCGCATGACGGTCTCGGTAATCTCTTGAAGCGTGCCTCGTAGAACAAAGTCCGGGGAGCCTACCTCGCCGTCCGGTTCACCGATCGACTCGATCCACTTGATGCGTCCTTGTGGAAAGTGAAGTTTGAGGCGGACTCGGTAGGGTATTCCCTTCTGGATGGCGATCCGATTGGCCTCTTCGAACTCGGGCCACGGTTCCGGTTGGTACGCCTCCTGGTACTCGCCCGGAAGAAACGTTCCCTCGGCTGGGTCGCGCTCGTGGATCCGAAAGATCTCATCCGACCACTCAGCGATTCCCGTAGAGGGTTCAAGCTTCCAGTTTCCAATCTTGCCAATGCGCTGCGCCCGTTCCAGGTCTGCGACGCTTGCCTTCAGTGACGCGGCGAGTTGCTTCTCCCGTGACAGATCTCTCACAACGACAACGCGCACCTCTTCACCGTTCCATGTCACGATGCGAGGGCGCATTTCAACCGGAAGGACCGTCCCGTCACGCCTTACGATCTGCGTCTCGTACGGCTCTTCCATCCCGCCGCGAATGGCCTCCCGAACTCCCGGCACTTCTGATCCCTCAATGATGCCGCGGAGCGACTCCATCCCTGCAAGCTCGCCTCTCGAGTATCCCGAGAGTCTTTCGAACGACTCGTTCGCGTCGATGAATCTGCCGTTCCGATGAATGAGAATCCCCTCAAAGGTCAGCTTTGAGAGAGACTCGAATCTGGCACGCTCCTCCGAGAGAAGGGCGTCGATCTTCCGCTTCTCAGTCACATCTCGGATGTGGGCGAGTATAGACTTCACGCCGTCGAGAGTGATCCTTGTTCCCCTGATCTCGACAGTTCGCTCGTGGCCGTTCGACGTCTCGATCTGAATCTCCATGGGGCGAATGGGGTCCATACCGCGAGCGCGCTCGTACGCGAAGGCCTCTTCCGCCCGTCCGTGTTCTCGCGCAGGATGAAGCGAGGTGTAGTGCTTCCCTATCAGTGATTCGATAGACGTTTCGAAGAGTTCGGCCGCTGCAGCGTTTGCTTGCGTGAGCTTTCCGGTGGCTATATCGACCACAAGGATGGAATCCGGGGCAAGAGCAAAAAGCGAGGTGTAGAGCCCTTCGCTCCGGGCTTGTCTCTTGCTGAGCTCTCTGAGCCGGGGTGCCATTTTGATCGACTGGCGAAGAACGAACTCTCCAGAGTCTTTCAGGACGTAGCCGAAACTCGATATCCCTTCTACGCGGTCCACGACTGCGGCCTCGGCGTGTGACGTCAGGAAGACGATCGGCACGAACCGCTGCTCGAGAATCCGCTGCGCTGCGACCGTTCCGTCCATGAGGTCGGGACCCAGGTCGATGTCCATGAGGATGAGATCGATCTCTTCGGACGTGCCCTTCTCGATTGCCTCAGCCGCGTCACGCGCGATCTCGACACGGTATCCCCACGAGGCGAGTCTGGTCTTCTGCGCCAGCACGAGAATCGCCTCGTCCTCTACAAGGAGGATGGTTGCATGCGCCTCGTGCTCAGGAAGTCGACCACTGGTCGCCTGCGATCCCGGCATGGCTGCATCCTATCGTGAATGGCAAAAAAATGGGGCTGTCCAGTCGCCTGAACAGCCCCGTATGTTCCGGTCTCCCTTAGTAGGTTGGACCTTTATCGTTTCTGTTGTCCTTGATCGCCTTGATTGCGCGATGGACAACCTTGTCAATCTGTGGTTTGAAGAAATAGCCTACTGCAGCTCCAATAATCAACCAGAATAGCATTACTTCTCCTCCTCATTGCTGATGTCAATCGTGACACCCGGCTCGTCGTTGACTTCATCCTTTGGTGGGATGGTGATCTTCAGGATTCCGTTCTTGTAGACGGCACTCACGTTCTCGCGATCGAACTTGTCTGCTGGAACGTAGTACCTCTGCTCCGAGAAGCTCTTCCGCTTCAGGCGCCGCTTGAAGTACCTGGCTCCAGTCGGCTCCGCCATCTCCTCCGGGAGCGTGCCGGAGAAGACCATGTAGTCGCCCTTGAACTGAAGGGTGATGTCCTTCTCGCTGAACCCGGAGATTGCGAAGTCGAAGACGAGCGTCTTGTCCTCCGTCATGTAGATGTTCCCCGGCGGGTAGCTATAGGCCGAGTAGAACTCCTTGTTCCACTTCCATGCCTTGTCACCTGGGGTGAACTGCATCCTGTCCGTGAACGCGGTCGTGAAATCCTCGGCGGCGGAGAAAATCTCATCCATCACCTTGCCGAGATCCGGAAAATCGTGGCGTCTCATTACGCCCTCCTTCTGCCTCTTTGAGGCCAGATTGATATGCCGCCCAATCGTGACGGCATGAGCCCTTTCGGCGCTCATCAATAGAACAGCAGAGACCGTGCCATCTGTCACTCTCATTTGGCAAAGGCGCACATCTTTTTTTCTTGCCTGCCAAAACGGCCCTGATTCGCCCTTGTCCGAATCTTGAGATAAGAAGGAGGCAGGACCGACGAGCGACTCCCCGCTTCGCGTGCTGAGCGGTCCCATCCGGAGCGATCCACGTGGACATTGGGTGGAAATGACACATTGCAGCTGTTCATCGTCACCTACTGGGCCAACTCTCTTCGCTCTGGTACCCTACGCCCCCGTGCGAGTACTCGTTGCCGGCGAAGTCGTTGGAAAGGCCGGTGTCTACTGCGTCAAAAAGCTCCTCCCGCAGCTCCGGAAAGAGATGCAGATCGACTTCATCATTGCGAATGCGGATGGAGCGACGGGTGGATTCGGCATCGGTCGCAGTCACGCCATCTACCTGCGTAAACTGGGCGTCGATGTCATAACCGGTGGAGACCAGATCTACTTCAAGAAAGACATGGTTCCCCATATCGATTCTGCCTACTACATGCTGCGTCCCGCCAACTATCCGCCGGGGACGCCGGGCAGAGGCTGGCGCTACTACAACGTGGACAACGAACGGCGCCTTGCTGTGATCAGCATGCTCGGCCAATCGGGTTACGACCGCGTTCACGGCAGCAACCCCTTTACCTATGTCCCGGAGCTGGCCGCTCGCGCCCGGAAGGAAACGCCGTTTGTCATCCTCGACTTTCACGCGACAACGACGGCGGAGAAGTACACGATGTTCCACCACACTGATGGGATGCTCTCCGCCGTGGTAGGAACGGGGACACGCGTTCAGACGAGAGATGCAACCGTCATGCCGAAGGGTACCGCCGTGATCGGTGACGCCGGACGCACCGGCTCACGCGACAGTGTGGCCGGTCTCGACCCGGGACCGGAGATTCGCAAGTTCATGACGGGAGTGCCGGAGCGTTCGTCCGATACCTGGGTTGGACTCGAGCTTCAGGGAGTCTTGATCGAGATCGGCGAGGACGGGAAGGCTACCTCTATTGAACCGGTGCGCAGGGAGTGCGACCCGCCCCAGAACGACTCCGACTGAGGACTTAGTCGGCGCGCACGTCCTCAGAGATTGCATACCCGTAGACCTCAGCAAAGGCAGTGACGACCTGCGATCGCACCACTGCAAGGTCAGGGCGCTCTCCGGTGAGTTTCTCGAGCGAGGTCACACCCTTGTCGCGAATGCCACACGGAATGATCCAGTCGAAGTGTGAGAGATCCGGGGCAACGTTGAACGCGAAGCCATGCATGGTCACACCGCGCGAAACCGAGATGCCAATTGCGGTGATCTTCTCATCGCCCACCCAGACTCCGCGATGCTCGTCGTCTCTCCCGGCCTCGATCCCATAGTGTGATCGAAGGAGGCGGATAAAGACTTCCTCCATGTTCTCGATAAACCTTCGGAGTTGCCGCTGGTGGTTGTAGAGATTGATGATCGCATACCCGACGATCTGGCCGGGGCCATGGTAGGTCGCCTCACCGCCACGCGTGATCCGGTGAATCTCGACTCCCGCCGCATCCAGTTCCGCAGGTGAGGCGAGGATGTCTGCATCTGTGGCCTTGCGCCCCATCGTGATCACCGGGGGATGTTCAACGAGGAGCAAGGTGTCCTCAATCGACTCGCTTTGGCGCTGCTCGACGAGTTCGAGCTGCAACTCGAGTGCGGACCCGTATGCCATCCTCCCGAGATCGCGGACGGAAAGAGGTATCAGATCTGCCGAGTCATTCTCCATCTACTGGTGTGAGGTAACGATCGATGTGATCGTGTCCGCGACCGCTGAGAGCGAGACCTGTTGCTGAACGTGTCCCATCTCAAAGGCGACCTTTGGCATCCCGTAGACCACGGACGACTCCTCGTCCTGACCGACGGTGATTCCGCCCTTGCCGACAATCGATCCCAACTCAGTCGCACCGTCCTTTCCCATCCCGGTCATAATCACGCCCAGACTGTGGTTCCCAAAGTGGGTTGCGACAGAGGCGAAGAGCACGTCCGCTGATGGGCGGTGGCCGTTTCGGTGAGGCTCCTGATTCACGTGGAGCGTTCCAAAGCGTCCATTTCGTGTGACGGTGATGTGATGATCGCCAGGAGCGATATAGATGTGGCCGGCTTCCATCGGCTCGCCGTCCGCGACCTCGCTCACTGTCATGGGGCAGACGCGGTCGAGGCTCTTTGCGAACTCGGTGGTGAACCCGGGAGGCATATGCTGCACGACCACAATCGGAACCGGGAGGGTTGCCGGAATCAGTGCAAACACCTTGCGCAGCGCGTTTGGTCCGCCGGTCGATATGCCGATGGCGACGATCTTGATCGGTCCCGGCTTGACACCGGCGGGCGGCTTGGGCGGGTCCGCGGGCGTCGACTTGGGTCTTGCGGGTGCTACGGGCGCGGAAGAACGCTTGGGTCGCGGCTTCGTCTGATCAGAGAGATGACGCAGCCGGAACTCGGTTCCAAGCGATCGAACAAGCTCGGTGAGCTGGTCGGCTATCTTGTGGATGTCTGTGCTGACGCTGCCGGATGGTTTTAGGATGAAGTCGGAGGCGCCAAGCGAGAGGGCTTCCATCGTCACCTTCGCCCCGCGCTCTGCGATCGACGAGAGCACAATGACCGGGATATCGATGTGGCGCTTCCGGCGCTCCTGCAAGAACTCGATGCCGTTCATCTCCGGCATTTCGAGGTCGAGGACAATCACTTCAGGCTTCGCCGACTCGAGCTTCCGAAGGGCGAACTCGCCGTTCATCGCCTTCGCAACCACTTCGCACGCATCGTCAGCGTCGATAATCTTGCCAACGAGGTTCCGCATCATGGCGGAATCGTCCACCACGAGCACACCAATCGGGCGATCAGCCATGTGCGCCGGCCCCCTTCTTGTAGATGCACGCCCAATCGGTTCTATGGAACTCGAAGCCGGTGTTCATTCCAAACAACGACTCGGAGTGCCCAATAAAGAGGAAGGCCTCGGGGCCAAGCGCCTCCCAGAACCGATCGACGACGGCTTTCTGCGCGGCCTCGTCGAAATAGATGAGAACGTTGCGGCAGAAGATGACGTCGAGATTGCGTTGACCGCTGTCGTGTTTCAGATTGTGATAGTCAAACCGGATCATCCGCTTGAGTTCATCCTTAATCTGATAGCCGCCGGTCTTCTGGTCGAAGTACTTCGAGAGGTAGCGCTCGGGGATGCCCTGGACACGGTTGTCCGGGTAGAAACCCTGCTGGCCGGTCATCAGCGACTTCAGACTGAGGTCGGAGGCGAGTATCTCGGTCGAGAAATCGGGAGGAAGGACCTCGCGGAGAATCATTGCGATGGTGTAGGGCTCTTCACCCGTGGAGCATCCTGCGCTCCAGATGCGAATCTTGTTTGTGCCCGACCGCTTCTTCATCTCTACCAGTGCCGGAACGACATAGTACTCAAAGGTCTCTACGTGGGCCGTATTCCGAAAGAAGCGAGTGAGATTGGTTGTTACCGAGTCGAGAAGCGCTTTGAGTTCGCCCTCGTTGCCGCGGATAGAGGTGTAATACTCCTCTAATGTCTCCGCCTGCGAGTTGCGAAGTCGCTCCTTGAGACGACTCTCCAGGATTGACCGATTCGTTGCCGAAAAGTGAATGCCGCTCGCGTCGTAGATCAGAGATCGGAACTTTTCGAAGTACGAATCGGATAGAAACTCTGACATTCGACGGCTCAACGTAAGCACTGTCACAAAAGCTGTCAACTGCGAGATATCTCCAAACTGCGTGCTACATTCGGTTGGGATGGATGACGATTGGACTGAAGTGACCATTCGCGGAGTCGTCATTGATCCCATGAGCGGCGAGCCTACCGTTCTTCTCGAGGACAGAGAGGAGAGCGCGATCATCGCAGTTTCGGTGGATCCCTCCAATGCGGTCACGATTATAAGCGAGCTCGAAGGACTCAGTCGTGAACTCACCAATACCGTCCTCTACCGTTTCTTTGTGCGGCACGGTGTCACCGTTCATCGAGTCGGTCTCTCGAACAACCGCACCTCATCCATGTCGGCATCCATCCACTACTCGTTTGGGTCGGATCAGTTCACGATGGAGACGAGCCCGACTGAGGCCTTGATGATTGCCATCCAGACTGAGGCACCCATCGTGGCGCACGGGAGCCTCATCCAGACCGGCGAAGCTCATCCCGCACCCCGAATTGAGAATGGAAGCGACCTTCTGATCCTCTCGCGTCGATCATCAACCAGACAACAATCTCCGCTCTGATCCGCTTCGCATTGACAGGCGAGTGCCTCCTGGGGATACTGAAATCCCATGAAGAAGTACATCTTCGTTACCGGCGGAGTGTGCTCCAGTCTGGGAA
>JANQQY010000364.1 GCA_028284845.1 Spirochaetales bacterium | reverse complement strand
CGAACTGCGGAGTGAGACCGTTGTGAGGGCACTCGAAGTCGCGAATGAGGCTGGGGTCCCGGCGATCTTCAACTTCGCACCAATCGGTGAGATACCCGCCGCCGCTCTTCCAATGGTCCATACGCTTGTGGTCAACGAAGTGGAGGCCGAGTTCGTGTCCGGCAGCCGCGTCGATGGAGTGGATGCCGCGTTTGCCGCGGCGGAAACGATCGCAGAGCGGGGAGTCGCACAGGTTCTCGTAACATTGGGAGATCAGGGTGTGGTTGCGGCCGGAGAGGAGCGGTTTCACGTTCCTGCATTCAGTGTGACGGCCCGCGATACAACGGCGGCGGGCGATACCTTCTGCGGCGCATTCGCGGTCGCGCGCACCGAGGGAGAGTCGCTGGAGAACGCGGTACGTTTTGCGGGAGCGGCCGCTGCGATCAGCGTTCAGCGCGCAGGGGCCCAGCCGTCGATACCGATTCGAGATGAGATTGAGGCGTTTTTACAGGAGCGGTAGGCCGATCGCTAGCGTGCAGGCTGGAGGGTTTCGACCGTTCCATCTTCCCGTGCCACAAGCACGATCGGATGGGTCTTCGTGAAGAGCCCATTGCATAGGACGCCGGGAATCGATGCCAGAGCCGCGTCCATCGCGGGCGGATCGAATGGGGCCGGAAATCGGACATCAACGATGATGTTCCCATTGTCCGTGATGACCGCGCCCATCTTGCGCGCCGCCTCTCGAACAACCGGTTCACCCCCGAGCGTCTGCAACGCGCGCATCACGGGAACCCTGGCCAGTGGAAGGACTTCCAGCGGTACAGCAAAGCTGTCGCCCAGCCGCTCAACAAGCTTTCGCGGCTCGGCGACGACCACAAAGGTATCGGAGGCGTAGGCAACGATCTTCTCGATCAGCAGCGCTCCTCCGCCGCCCTTCACAAGATTGAACGCAGGATCGATCTCATCCGCACCATCAATGGTAAGGTCGAGCCTCCCGCCAATCTCCGGATCGTTCATCGCTCGAAGTGGTATGCCCAGTCGCTGACACTCAAGCTCACTCTGCGTGCTCGTGGCAACGGCTGTGATGGTCGTGAGCGCACCGGAGGCGAGCAAAGCACCAACCTCACGGATTGCCCAGATCGCCGTGGAGCCGGTGCCCATGCCCACCTTCATTCCGCTCCGGACGTGACTGCGAGCGGCCTCCCGACCGACAGTCTCCTTCGCACTCGCCGAGCTGGTAGCGGATGGATTCGTCCCGGCAGTGTCGTCGCTACCCACAGTAGGGCTCCAGAATCGACAGAACGCGTTCGGCTCCAATAGTCAGCAGGAATCCTCCCAGGCGCGGCCCTCGCTCCTTCCCAATCAGAATCCGATACATCGTGACGAAGAGCTGCTTCTTGTCGACCTCCGCTTCCTCGGCTATTCGATAGATCCGCTCTTGCAACGATTTCTCATCGTGCTCGCCAAGGCGGTCCCGAATCTCTGCATAGATCGCCGAGACCGCTACGCGTTCGCTCTCTAAAAGCTCGACTCGATCCTCGCCACCCTCTCGCAGGGCGAACCGGAACTCTTCCGGCGCGAATCCGGTGATCCAGTTCCAGGCACATCGTGCCCGACGCTCGATGCGTGGGAGCTGTGACGCATGGCGGCTACGGTCCAACTCGGCACATCGATCAAGCGCGGCGTCCACGTTCCCAGCCGAAATCATCAAGTAGTTGCAGAGCGTCCGGAACGGAATCTGAATGAAGTCTTCGGCTGGCGGCATCCCGTCTTCAAGCGTCCGCGGCAGTTGGCTCAGCTCGTAGACCCGCCGCTCCTTAGCCGCACGCTTCTCGTTCACCGTCTCTCTGCCAAGATAGATGCGTTCAGTCCGATCGTAGTCCTCGTAGATCTTGATCACATCGAGGTCGAAGCTGATGGCGAACTCAGCGTTCGGCCGGGTCCCGGCGAAGAGATAGCGGACGATCTCCGGTTCATAGACCTCAAGCACTTCGGGCAGGCCGATGACCTCCCCCGTTGAGCTCGAGATCTTCCCGCCGCGTCCCTTGATGCTGATGAAGTCGTACTTGAAAGTAACGGGTGCGCGAAACTCGTAGACCCGGGAGCTGATCTCCTTGGCCGTGTCGAAACTGCCGCCCGCCGAGTGGTGCTCCTTGCCGGCCGGCTCAAAGTCGACACCTTCGACCTTCCAACGCATCGGCCAGTCGATCCGCCACGGCAACTTGGTTAGCCCGGTCTCTCGCAGGTCAATCGTCTCCTCTTCGCCGGTCTGATCGTCGCGGTAGGTGACTCCCCATTCGCCATCCCAGCCCAGGACAGTTATCTCATCCTTCTTCGTAAACGATGAGAAGACGCTGACGGGGTACCAGTCGGCGGGGAGCGGTTCGGTTCGGTGTTCATTCAGAATCGCACGAATCTCCTCACGAGACTCGAGCGCCCGTCTGATCCCTTCGGCGTACTCGCTCGCACGATACTTCGCGGATTGATAGAGGTATTCGGGCTCCACGCCCACGAGGGGGAGCATCGTCTCGACATCGTGCTCGTTTCGCGCGGCGTAGCTCTCGAGTTCGCCAAACGGGTCAGGCACGTTCGTGATCGGCCAGCCCATGTATTCGCCGAGCATCTCTTTGTTCGGCATGTTCGCGGGCACCTTCCGAAATCGGTCGTAGTCGTCCCACGAGTAGATAAACCGAACCTCTTGTCCCGCATCGCGGAGTGCCCGCACGACAAGATCCACAGAGATGATCTCGCGGAAATTGCCAATGTGGATCGTTCCGCTTGGGGTGATGCCTGACGCACAGGTGAAGTGTTTCTTCTGTTCTCCCAGTGGGCCCTTCTCCGCAATAATGCGGTCGGCGTACTGGTCGGCCCAATGGACCGGTGGTCCGCTCCGCCGAGTCTGAGAGTGTGCGTGTGCCATGAGGCAGGAGTATACAAAAAAAGTACGGCCGACTCACCATCGTAGATAGGCACGAAGCAGATCTGGTGAGCCGGCCGCGGGCCGGAAGATAGGGGCTCGCGTTCGAGTGGTCAAGAGGATGGCCTCTCATGCGAGGGGTATCCCAGACCGATACAAAAGCGTGAGCAATCGGACGATGAGATGTGGGTTTCTTGTGTTCTTTCTGGGACTCGCTGTCGCCGTTTCGGCGGAAGCGCAGGCTGAAACCGGTCACGAGATGCGCGGTGTCGCGAGTTGGTATGCGGGAAAGTTCCAGGGCCGCTTGACCGCGAACGGAGAGGTATTCGATACGAACCTCATGACTGCCGCACACAAGACCCTTCCATTTGACACCGTCGTCCGAGTAAGGCACCTGAACAATGGCCGCACGGTGGATGTACGCATCAACGATCGGGGTCCGTTTGTGGAGGGCCGGATCATCGACCTCTCGCGCGCGGCGGCCGAGCAGCTTCGCATGACGGCGGAGGGAGTCGCCGATGTGTCGCTCGAGATCATTGCCGAGGCCCCGCCGATTCTCTCAACGGTCCAGATCGCGAGCTTTGGGAGTGCGGCGAACGCGGAGCGGACGCGTGCGCAGCTCGTCCGAGCCGGGGTAGATGCCCGCATTGAAGAGGCGGGAGATCTCTTCCGAGTCGTGGTTACAGGCGTGGAAGCCGAGTCTCTACCGCCCCTCCGTTCGAGGCTGAGCGAACTCGGCTTTCGGCAGGTCCTAGTGAGACAAGAGTAGTGCGTTCAAACGGGTCGACGGCTACGCCACACCGGCCTGTCGCAGCAACTGAATAAGCTCGGGATCCTCGAGCTCGCCCTGTTCAATCAGCTGCGAGGCGATCTCACGTAAGGTAAGGAGTTCGTCGTTGAAGCTGATTGCCACGTCCAGACTCGCACCCGCTTCCAAAAGCGCTTTGATAATCTCCTCTTCGGTTTCTCCGGTGAACAAGGCCCACCGAACGGCAATGGCAAGAGGAGTGAGTTGTTCGCCCTCGAGGACAATGATCTCGTCGATATCTGCGCCGTTCCCAACGAGAATCTCGACAAGCTCCTCGACATCGAAACCGGCAACGCCGGCAAGTACGGCGGCATGCAACGGCTTGAACGTCACTCCTTCTACGACGAAGTTCACGTCAAGATCGGCGCGCGCTGCGACAAGGGTCCGAACGATGTCGCGGTTATAGCTCAGATCGGGAGCCTGTCCACTGAGGATTTCGGCAAGGCCGGAGGCGAGTACAATTGCGGGCAGCCCCTCGTCCGTCGCGACATCGACAGAGCCACCCTCCTGCACGTAGGTCCGAACTGTTCCAATGTCGTCTGCCCTGATCGCCTTCAGGAAGCTGTCGGCACTGATCGACGGCGGGAGGCGCTCGAGCTGGACAGTCAATACCTCGCTCCGCGCACGATCAATCTCGATTCGACGCTCACGGTAGCCCTGTCGGGTCACTCGAATGGAGACGCTCTGATTGGCGATCAAGACGCCGCGATAGATGCTCTCACCAACGTAGTCGCCGCCAATAAAGATCCTCGCGCCTTGCGGCACGGTTCGAAGTGTGAATCGCACCAACGGAACGTCATCGGCTTCGCCCACAATCGAGAGATTCTGAGGATCCTTCGGTGCGGGCAACAGCCGAGTCTCATCAAGCGATGCTAACTTCGCCGCGACTTCTTCGTCAGGAATGCCACCCGGCGCGACGATGACCCCGAGCGAGCTGCCGGTGGCGCGAATCGCCGCGAGAGCCTCCTCGATCAGATTGGGACGATTGGCGTCGGAAGCCGCGGCTACCTGACGGAGCTTGTCCTCGAGCTGAAGGGCGAGACGCTCGCTTCGGTCCACCGACTCAATGGCAAGCCCAACGCTCTGCCCTGCGGAAACGACAGGCGCGCCCTCTTCCAGCGCCGCAAGCGCTTGGAGAAGCTCGGCATCGGTGTCACGTAGTCCATCGGTGAAGGCGGGGATGTCGAGAGAACGCGGGAGCACTGCGACACTGCCCTCGGTCACCGCGAGTGCATCAGAATCGGTGCTGGAGACGTAGAAACGGGTCCCGCGGACGGTGTAGAGCGCCCTGCGAGAGCGGATGCGAAAAATGTCAGCCGATGGCAGATCATCGACTCTCGCCGCGAGCTCGCCGGACTGCAGTTCAATCTCCATCACGGGGCGGTCAGTTCGACCGGCGGCGGTCCGCACAACGACCTGAGCAGGACCGTAGACTCGTACGAGGGCCGTTTCGCCGAACTGAATATCGGCCTGGGAACGTTCTCCAACGATCACGAGCCTGCCGTCATCTACACGCACCCCGGGTTCAGGATCCTGGAGTCCCGCGGGGCCCTCAACCTGAACCGCCCCGGATAGTGTCGTGATATAGGCCGCCCGTGGGGTGGGCGTGGGGAGCGCGGTCGCCGATGCGTCCGCCGTGGGAGCTGTTGTCTGCCCATCACCGCACGCAACCAGGAGCAATGGAATGGCTGCCGCAATGACAAGTGGTCGAAGCACTTTCATTCCGCGGTCCCGTGACCCCCCAGAGTGTAGCCTCTCGGTCTCCACTTGCCAACTGCGATGGGAGTCACAGAACGTTAGGCGGTCGTGTGACCGCCCGACGTCTCTCTACGCGGCCTGCGCTCCAACGAGCTCGGCAAAGCGGTCTCGATCAATCACTTCGATCTTGAGGAGCTCAGCAGTAACCGACTCGAGAAGATCCGTGTGCTCCCGGAGGGTGGCGATGACATGCTCGTATCGCTCCTCGATGATCCGTGCGGTCTCCTCGTCAACGTAGGTCTGCGTGCTCTCGGCATACTCTCGCTGCACAGCGCCCCCGTCGTCGAGGAAGCTGGGGCCGCGTCGAGAAGGCAGGTAGACGTTCCGAAAGCGGTCACTCATTCCGTAATCAGTGATCATGCGACGGGCGATCTCCGCGGCTCGCGTCAGATCGTTGCCGGCACCGGTTGAGATATCGCCAAAGATGATCTCTTCTGCGGCGCGCCCGGCGAGAAGCACGTCGATCTGCCCGAGCAACTCGTTCTTGGTTCGAAGGAACCGCTCCTCGCTCGGGAGCTGAAGCGTATACCCCAGTGCTCCCATTCCTCGAGGAACAATCGAGATCTTCTCCACGGGGTCTGCGCCGGGGCTGAAGTGCGCCATGAGTGCGTGACCGGTCTCGTGATAGGCGACAATTCGGCGCTCGCCCTCCTCGAGTACCCGATTCTTTCGGGAGAGGCCGGCGATGCTCTTCTCGATCGCCTCTGAGAAGTCCTCCTGGCGTACGAGTCTTCGGTCTGCTCGAACGGCAAGAAGAGCAGCCTCATTGACGATGTTCGCGAGGTCGGCGCCTGCGAGACCGGCCGTTGCACGCGCGACCCTTGAGAGATCGACGTTCGGATCGAGTTTGACGTTCTCCGCATGGAGCGCAAGCACCTCTTCGCGACCCTTCAGATCGGGCTTGTCCACGAGGACCTGCCGGTCAAAGCGTCCCGGACGGAGCAGGGCCGGGTCGAGGACCTCAGGTCGGTTGGTCGCGGCAATCACGATGACGCCGGTTCGAGCGTCGAATCCGTCCATCTCAACGAGAAGCTGATTCAATGTCTGCTCACGCTCGTCGTTGCCGCCTACGACACCACCGCCGGCACGGCTCTTCCCTATGGCGTCAAGCTCATCAATAAAGACAATCGACGGTGAGCTCGCTCGGGCCTGCTTGAACAGATCTCGGACGCGACTCGCGCCAACGCCAACGAACATCTCGACGAATTCGGATCCAGAGAGGCGCATAAAGGAGACGCCGGCTTCGCCCGCGACTGCACGTGCGAGGAGTGTTTTGCCGGTCCCTGGCGCACCCACGAGGAGGACGCCCTTGGGTATCTTCCCTCCGATCTCTGCGTACCGGGCAGGGTTCTTCAAGAAGTCGACGACCTCTTCAAGCTCGGCCTTCGCCTCGTCCGCACCTGCGACATCCTTGAAGGTCACACCCGTCTCGCCCTCAGCGACGACTTTCGAGCGATTCTTCCCGATGGAGAGAACATCCTGGCCAATGCCGCCCGCCGCGCGACTGAGGCGGCGGAAGAGGAAGAGCATAATCGCTATGGGGAAGATCCACCCAATGATTGAGGAGAGAATCCCCGGCGACTGCGGCGGAACCGCGTAGAAGCTTACTCCCTGTGATTCGAGAAGCGGCACAAATGCCGGATCATCGACCCGTGCGGTGCGATAGAGCGCGCCTCCGCCACTCGAGTCGGGGGCGTACCCCACAAGGTAGTCGGTTCCGATTTCAACGCGGGAGAGTCTGCCCGCCTCGATTTCGGCCTTGAACTGACTGTAGTCAACCGTTGGGACTTGGCTTCCGGCGAATGCTCCAAGAAGCAGTTGGCCACCAACAATGAGGCCGATGAGAATGAGGGGCAGCCACCGCACGAGTCGTGCGGAGATCCGCCGCCACTGATCGTTGTCCTGATTGCTATCGCTCGAACCCGGAACAGGTCCTCGCTGAACTTCGTCGCTCATGTAGTCTCCTTCTTGGAGACAAGCAATTCACGTGCCATCCGATCATAATCATTATAAGTATCTATTATATAAGAATTTAACCACCTTCCACCGATCACTTCGGATGCCGAATCGGACTTTCCGGCACAGGTCACGCCGTGCAGTGGGTCAAATTGCGTCATATTCTCCAGTTCACCTTCTGAGAGGGCAGCAGTGACACAGTGGACACGATCCGTTTACCGAGCGGGGGTGCTTCATCTATAGTGCCTTCGATGAAGTCGTCCCTGCTGAATGCCATCGTCGATGCTGGAAAGGGCAGCCTCATTGGGGCAGCGAACACGATTCCCGGCGTAAGCGGCGGAACCATCGCAGTGGTTACCGGGCTCTACGATCGACTGATCGCGAGTGTGAGTGGCTTCTTTCGAAACGGTTGGCGGACGAGCCTTCGCTTCCTGGTACCGGTCGCGCTCGGCGTTGGCATTGGTGTACTCGCTTTTGCGCGCCTAATCGATGCTGCGATGACGCGGTTCCCCAGCCAGACGTCGCTCCTGTTCGTCGGACTCATCCTTGGAAGCATCCCTTACATCGCACGCGTCGCCGTCAAGGATGGAGCGAGGCCTGCGTACCTGATCGCGTTCGTGCCCGCGGTGGCTATCCTGGTTCTCATGGCGATTGTCGCGCCGCCGGCAGCGACGCAACCGCTGACCGACCTAACCCTACAATCCGCGATCCTCGTCTTCGTAGCCGGCGCTATCAGCTCCGCAACGATGATCATCCCCGGAATCAGCGGCAGCTTCGTCCTGCTCCTGATCGGCATGTACTCGACGTTTATTCGCGCGGCGCGCGACTTCAATCTGCCGCTCCTTGCGGTCTTGCTGCCGGGCCTGTTGGTTGGAGTCGTGGTCGTGAGCAAGGCCATCAATTACCTACTCACGAAGCATCACGGCTGGAGCTACGCGGCGATTCTGGGACTCGTGGTGGGATCACTGGCGCCGGTGTGGCCTCGAGTCGGCGGGGCGTGGTATCTGCCGGAGGGCATTGCCACGGGCGCGATTGATCTGCTGGCAATTGGTGTTGGAACGGGGCTCGCGCTGCTCTTGGGTTCGGGCCGCAAGGACCAACATCAGCGAGTGACGGTCAAAGGAGGCTGTGAATGAGAAAGCGGCTACTCACTGGAGGTGCGATCGTAGTGGGCGTTGTGGGGCTCATTCTGCTGGCCGGCCTCATTGTGCCAAAGGCCGACGCGAAGCCCGCAGTCACCGCATTTGATTGGACCGTGATCGCCCACCAGGGAGGCAATCACATCAGACCGGACAACACGCTCGAGGCGTTCCGACACGCGGTCGAGCTTGGGGTCGACGCCCTGGAAATGGATGTGCACGCCACCTCAGACGGCGCGCTCGTTGTGATTCACGATGAGACGGTTGACCGAACGACGAATGGCTCCGGCCGTGTCAGTGATCTGAGCCTTGAAGAGATTCAGTCGCTCGACGCTGCCTACCACTGGCCTCACCACATGGAGACCGATGAACGGCCGTACCGCGGCCGTGGGATCACAATCCCGACGCTGGAAGAGGTGCTTCGAGAATTTCCCGACATGCCAATGACGATTGAGATCAAGCAGGCCGCCCCTCCAATCGTCACACCATTCGGCGAGCTGCTTCAGCAGTACGACCGGGAACAGAACACGGTCGTCGCGAGCTTTCATCCTGAGGTGATTCGAGAGTTCCGCGATCAGTTCCCGGCATTCGCAACCTCGGGAGTACAGCCCGAGATCCTCACCTTCTACATTCTCAAGACCTTGTTCATGGGGTGGGTCTACGGACCACCGATGGAAGCTTTCCAGGTTCCGGAGCGGTTCGGAAGCCTTCGGGTGATAACGCCTCGTTTCGTTTCGAGCGCCCAACGACGCGGACTGGACGTGCACGTCTGGACCGTCAACGATCGGGAATCGATGGAACGCATCCTCTCTCGCGGTGTCGACGGGATCATCACCGATCGGCCCGATCTGCTGCTCGACATCCTTGGCCGCTAGAGCTCGTATTCCGCGAAAAAGGGCACGCTCCCGTCTGATGTCGCCAGCTCTTCAATGGAAGCGACGGTCCGAGGTCGCAGTCCCGGCTTGATCGCGATCACCGCCGACTCGTCTGATTCGGCAGATGCAGGGAGAAACCCCGAAACCGGCAAGAAGTGGCCCATCATCATCGTCATTCGGACGGGAGGGAGCTTTTCGCCGAGAGGTTTCTTCGGGGGTTTGCCGCGGCGCTTTGCAGGTGGCGGTTTGGTTGC
>JANQQY010000346.1 GCA_028284845.1 Spirochaetales bacterium | reverse complement strand
AAGAGGATTCCAAAATGAGGCAGGATATCTGGAAAGCCCGAACCCGCCAAAACCTCCTCCACGGCGTCTACGGCCCACCGTATTGGGGTGAAGTCACTCACGCGTTGAAAGAGGGGAGGCATAATCTCAACCGGCCAAGACGTTCCGCCAAGCATCACCATCGGCATCATCACCATGTTCGAGAGTAGCTGTGCGCGCCGTACTGTTCCGGAGATCCCCGCTATCGCAAGTGCAAAGGAGACTGCGACAAGCGCGCAGAGCATAAGGACGAGAGCAAGCATGAGTGTTACGCTTGTCGGGAGCTGCGGGAACACGATTGCGACGGCGCCGACGGTCGCGAGCGCCTGGAGTGCGGTCGCGAGGAAGAACGCGCCATTGGTCTCCAGCATGTATCGCCGTAACGACACGGGGCCCGCAAGAGTTCGGTACAGAACGCCACTCTTCCTGTCCTCCAGGAGGTAGAGACTCAAGATGAACGTGGTAACAAACATCGCGACGGTTACCAGACCTACCAACTGCGCCATACTCGCCGCCTCAGCACGCGTCATCACGCGGTGCCGGGAAAGAGCGTCTCTGCTGATCACCTTCAGCTGACCGTTGGTCGTCAGCGCCAATGCACGGGCAAAGGCATCCGCATCTCCGTTCACATGCTGAGCTATGTTGTGCGCCGCAGAGAACACGGCATTGGCTGCGGAGGTCACCGTACCGGTTATCTCGATGCCCTGAAGCGAGTGCGCTTCAACGCGCGCACGCTCCCCGCGTAGTACTCGCTCTTGGAGCCCCGGCGGAAGGACCAGAGCGTACTGGATCCGGCCTTCCGCGAGCGTTCTATCGATTTCCTCTTCGTCGAGTTCCACAAAGTTCGCAATGAGTTCGATTGCTTTGGCAACCGAGTGGGAGAGGACACTCTGATCCTTGTCTATGAGCGCCACACGCAGTCCGGCCGATCCGCCTTCCGTGTTGCTCGCGATGACGATAAGAGCCGGTACTGCCACGGAGAGGAGGATCATCCACGGTCGAGAGTAGACTCGCTTCAGGTAGGTAGAAAGAATGCTCACATGGATCTCCTTGTCATGATGGCCGTCAACGTAAGGAGCAGCGCCGTCCCGCCCAGAAAGTAGATAAACGCAGCGCCTATCGCACCGGGTTCACCTCCATAGATCATCGTGAGGATTGCGCGCTGTCCTTGAAAGTGCGGAAGCAGCGTCTGAAACGCACGAAACGCGGGGCTTACATTACCGATTTGAGCCCCGCCTCCCGAAAGGATCATCGATCCAAGAATGACGACGGCAACGGCGGACTGTGCTTTTGGACCGTCCCGCGTGATCGCCAACACGATGCCGCCGAAGGCTGCGGCGAATAGACAGAGAGAGAAGACGATTCCTGCGAGTAGCAGCGGTTGCTCGCCCCAACTCGCTCCAAAGGCGAGAGCAGTCACGGCTATGATGATCGTCGCTTGGATCACTCCACTCACGACATGGGCGGAAAGCTTACCCGCGACCTGAGCCGCCCACGGAGCAGGCGTCGTACGCGCTCGGGCGCCAAGAGGTTCGAACAGGTCCTCACGGAGCCCTTCGGCCGAGTACTGCGCGATGTACATAACAAAGAGCACGAGCATGGAGACGGAGTAGAAGTCAAACGCTCCGGGCGCCCTGCCCTCGCGAGAGACCACGCTCGCCTCAAACTGCGCCGGAAGAGGTTCGTATGCCGCTTCTGCGGCGCCGAGCTCTGTCAGGGCATTCGAGACGTTCACGCTCCGGGCGAATGAGTCGACGATCGACCGTACGATCACATGGCCTATCGAGCTACCCGCTCCTTCTGCGATGGTAAGCGTCGTACCGCCTTGACCGGCGCCCAACGCCGCTTCATCCTGGACAAGGGTGATTGTGGCAGCAACCTCCTCGCTCTCCAGAAGGCGTTGCGCTTCTTCCCCGGTAGAGGATTCAGTGACTGCAAGGTAGTGAGCAATCTCGTCCTGACTGAGAAACGCAGAGAACGCATCGGCTATCTCGCCTGAGGCATCCGTGACATAGGCGACCGGAGTGGCCGGAAGGTCGGAAGGCTCGTAAGCTCCTCCAAGGACGCTACCCAATACAAAGACGAGGACGATCGGCACCAGAAGCATCTCTATGGCCGACGAAACGTCCCGAACGTTTCGTAACAGCGTATAGCGGAGAACAATAAATGCGTGTCTCATGCTCCTCCCTTATCTCTGAGTGTTCTGCCGGTCAGGGAGAGAAAGACACTCTCCAGATTGGGTCGCTCTACATGTGCCGAAAGCACTTCGACGCCCATTTCGGTCGCCTTTCCCAGGATTCGACCCACACGGGCGCCGTCACGGTCGACGGTAATCCGCAGATGGTCACCTTCCGGGGAGCATTCCTTGACTCCGCTTATTGCGCTCACCGCGGCCACAACGTCGGGGGTCATACGTTCGAGTTCGATGTTGATGATCTCCGTATCGGACACGAGCGCTCTTAGATCACCTTGCGTACCGGAAGCGATGACCCGACCGTGATCCATGATAACCACACGCGTACAGACGGCTTCCACCTCTTCCATGTAGTGAGAGGTATAGATCACAGTGGTTCCCTCGCGGTTCAACGTGCGGACGGACTCCAGGATATGGTTCCGTGACTGCGGGTCGATGCCGACCGTCGGTTCATCCATAATGATGAGTTCCGGGCGATGACTGAGTGCGCAGGCGATGTTGAGCCGGCGCTTCATGCCGCCGGAGAAGCTCGCGGGCTTCTGGTCGCCGCGCTCGGTCAACCCGGTGAACTCCAGCGCGAAACTGACTCCCTCTGTCAGCGCCTGTCCTGAAAGCCCGTAGAGTCGCGCGAAGTAGGAGACATTTTCACGGGCAGTCAGATCTTCGAAGACCGCGACGCTCTGCGGAACGAGCCCTATGCGTCGTCTGATCTGGCGATCGTTGTGCCCAATCGGATGATCAAAGAGCGATACTTCGCCGGAATCAAACCCTGTCAGTCCATTGATCACGTTGATGGCAGTTGTCTTTCCCGCGCCGTTGGGTCCGAGTAAGCCCAGAACCTCTCCCTGTTTAATCGAGAGATCGAGGTTATCAACCGCGACGACTTCCTTGTAGCGCTTTACAACTCCGCGCATGGTTACGACCATGTCCACCTCCTGTCTCTTGTCGCAGAGGGTACCGTTGAATGGCGAGGGCGATCATCGTGAAATGCGTCACTCTATGGGGTGACGCATGTCATGGGTACGATCGTGGGAACCACGACACAAAAGCAGTGTGCTAACGCGCCGCGACGTCAAGGATCATCCCCCCAGCGACGCGTACCAATCGTGCGGTCACGAAAGAGGCCGGCTGCCTCATAGGTGGCCGAGCGCTGTTGGAAAGACGCGCGCAGATGGGTGGGCTCCCGAGGCCGCGCTCCGGGTCCCCGAGGGCCTGGGATCGTAGCCAATCACTATTTGACCCAGCGTCTCCAGACAGCGAATTTCTGCCGCGGAGGCTGGTTGTGCTCAAAAGACTTCTATTCGTGCTAATGCTGTCACCGGTGGCAGCGCTTCTGTTTGGCGGCGGCTCTGGTGAGCCCGCAACGGATGCGTCCGTGCCATCCGAGGCGACGCCGATAGCCACTGACGACATGCCCCGCGAGATCGAAGGAGGAAGCTACCTTACTTACTCTCCCGAACGATTCGAGCAGGCATCGCAGTTCAAACGCGTCTACTTCTTCCACGCGGCGTGGTGTCCGACTTGCAGATCGGCGAACAGGGAGTTCGAGACCTGGATCGAACGGATTCCTGATGACGTCGTCCTCTTCAAGACCGACTACGACACAAATGACGAGCTCAAGCGAAAGTTTGGTGTGACCTACCAGCATACGTTCGTGCTCGTGGATGAGTCTGGCGAGAGCATCGCGATCTGGAACGGCGGTGATATCCGGAGGCTGATCGAGAACACCCTCTGAGCACGATCCCCTTGGTTCTACCCTCTGGCCGGGATCGGGACAGCCGGCGTGCTGGAGCTCCTCGGCGTCTTCATGCTCGTTCCGAGGCTGACCATGGAAGGGCCCACCGCCATAGAACGGAACGAGCGGATCAAAGCCGAGCTCGAGCGACTACCAAAAAACCCCCGGCGGGACCGGGGGTCTGTAAAGCGGGTTGCCTATCGTCTAGCGATTCGCGGATGCCCACTCATCGATCTGAGCCTGGAGCAGTTCGATCAGCTCATCAATTCCGGCCTGCTGGAGTGCCTCGACGTACTGAGGGATTCCAACGGCGGGGTCGATGTAGCCACCGCCAACCTGCGTCTCATACTGATCCTTCACCGCGGTAACCGTTGCCACGAGGGTCTTGATCTCATCGAGATTCGGGTTGAAGCCGAGCGTCGGAACCTTCTCCGACTCAGCATTGAGGAAAGCGACCTCTTCAAAGAGTCCGTCGGCCTGCTGCGAAAGCAGGTATCCGTGGAAGGTGTTGCCCCACATCCATGGGATGTTGGTGTAGTAACCGGAGTCCTGGATAGGGGTGATTCGGTTCGGGCCGGTTCGCTCGTAGTGCTGACCCTCGAGTCCCCACACGAGCGTGTTGTAGGCGTCAGAGCTTGTCCAGAGGAAGTTCAGGAGACGCATGGCGTCTTCCTTGCGTTCCGACTGCGAGTGGATTGCGTGAAGCGTGTTGATGATGTTTTCGGTGATGGTGTAGCCGTTGCCAACACGGAACGCCTTGTAGAGGGTCCCCGCGCGCTCAATCTCAGCATTCTGCGGGTTGTAGGTGTTGTGGTGCCACATGGCGACTCGTGCCTGGTTCTGGAGCTGACGCCACTGATCGTTCGTGAAGGTCAGACCGTCCTGGGGGACGTATCCCGCCTGGTTCCAGGCGTACATGAGCTCCGCCCACTGACGATATTCATCGGATTCAATCAGGTTGAAGACGGTGCGATCGGGGTCATCCGCATACATGCCAATGACACTTCCAAGGACGCCGGGTCCGGTGACGCCGTAGTACGGCCAGATGAGGCCCCATGGGTCGGCGCCGGTGCCGTACGGAATGAGCTCCGGCTCATTCTCAACAACGTCCTGCAGGAACGGAACAAGGTCTTCCATCCGCTCGACGGAATCCATGTCCCATCCATACTTCTCAACGAGGTCCATGTTCACCGTGATCTGGCTGTTGTAGACGGCAATCTGCTGCGACCAGACGGCGCGGATCTCACCGTTGACTCGGGTTGCCTCGAGCTGTTCGGCGGTGTCCGCGAGGATGTCCTGACCGTACTCTTCGAGCAGATCGTCGAGTCCGGCGAGGAAGCCGTCAAAGGCATTCTGCAGGAAGTCGTTACTCCAGGTGGCGGTCCATAGAAGATCCATGTCTTCCCCGGAGGCGAGAATCAGGGGCATGGTGTCTCCGTACTCGCCAAATCCACCCTGAACACGAATGTCGACAGTAACGCCGAGTGCCTCTTCCGTCATTGCATTGAACGCATCGTAGACGGCGGCTTCTTCCACCTCGTTGTACGGATAGCCGTTTCCACCAGGAACGTACCAGATCAGCGGATCCGATCCATCTGAGGCTTCCTCAGATCCCGTGGCGAACGCCGTTGCTGCCCCACCCAGGAGCAGTGCGGCAATAGTGATGACCGTGATTATTCTCTTCATCACGAACTCCTTTTGGAAAATTCCCGACGGGACAACGTCCCGTTCCTATCCCTTGACCGAACCAACCTGCAACCCTCGCGCGAAGTAGCGCTGGAAGAAGGGGAAGATGAACATCATCGGCCCCGCGGCAAGCACCGCCATCGCCATGCGAGCAGTCTCGGTTGGAAGCTGACTCAGATCGATTCCTCCGCCCATCTGATCCTCAAAATCGAGGAGGAACTGGATCTCGCGCATAACACGCTGCATCCAGAACTGCAGCGGTATCAGACTCCGCTCGTTGATGTAGAGAAGCGCGGAGAACCACTCGTTCCAGAGTCGCAGCGCCAACAGCAGAGCGATGGTCGCGAGCGCCGGCTTGGCGAGCGGAACCGCGATTCGCGTGTAGATGTAGAACTCGCCGGCGCCCTCCACCTTTGCCGACTCGATCAACTCAAAGGGGAGCTGACGCATATAGGTGATGAGCAGGATGGTGTGCCAGGCGGTGATCATGATGGGAAGGAAGAGCACCAATAATGTGTTCTGCAGCCGCAGGTACTGCGTGATCAGCATGTAGGTGGGCACGATTCCCGCGTCAAAGAGCATGGTGAAGAGGAAGATGAAGGTAATGGGCTTGCGCCAACCAAAGTCTCGACGGCCCAGCGCAAATGCCGCCATCGACATAAACCAGGTCCCAAGGAGTGTCCCAAAGAAGGTAACTCTCAGGGTAACCCAGTAGGCGCTCGTCAGGGCGGCCGGCTTGTCGAAAATGACCCGATAAGCCTCAAACGAGAAGTCCCGAGGAATGACATGGTAGCCGTTCAGAACGATCTCGCGCTCGTTCGTGAGTGAGATGCCGATGGTCAGAAGCATCGGATAGAGGCAGAGGAAGCAGGCGAATCCAAGGACCGCGTGCATGATCAGCCGGGCAATTCTGTCGTTCTTCTGGGTCTGCAGCATCATCGACTCCTAGAAGAGACCCTGTTCGCCATTGGAGACGCGCTTCGCCAGGAAGTTAGTGACGATAACGAGGATCAGACCCATGAGAGACTGATAGAGTCCGACGGCGGCGGCCATGCCGTAGTCGCGAATCTCAATCAACGCCCGGTAGGTGAAGTAATTGATCACGTCGGTTGTAGGGAGCAGGGGCCCGCTCTGGAGCGGTAGCTGGTAGAAGAGTCCAAAGTCGGCGAAGAAGATCCGGCCGATCGCGAGGATCGCCATGATGACGATAAGCGGTGAGAGAAGCGGCAGGGTGATCCGGAAGATCCGCTGCATGCGCGAGGCGCCGTCGATGGATGCGACCTCAAAGAGCGTCGGGTCGATCCCCATCAGGCCCGCAAAGTAGATCACGGTGGAGTACCCGGCCGTCTTCCAGAGATAGGCAAAAATGATAATGGGCGGCCAGACGCCCGGTTCGGTATACCAGCGCACAGGTTGAAGGCCAAAGAGGTTCATCAAGAGCTGGTTGAAGATCCCGTTCTGCGAGTTCAGCAGGGCGAAGAGCATGATGGAGACAACGACCCACGACATAAAGAAGGGGAGAAAGAGCACCGTCTGATAGAGCTTGATAAAGAACGGAGTCGCGATCTCATACATCATGATTGCGAAGGTCACGGCGACAATGGGAGTGAGAACAATAAATGAGAGGTTGTAGAGCAGCGTGTTTCGCGTGACCTGCCATATCAGGGCGGAACGAAAAAAGAAGACAAAGTTGTCAAACCCGTTCCAGGGACTACCAAAGATGCCGAGCAGGGGCCGATAGTTCTTGAACGCCATCACAAGTCCACCCATGGGGAGGTACTTGAAGACGATGAGTACGAGCAAGGCAGGCAGCGTGAGGACGAGCAATGCCATATTGCGCTGGAACCGCCGCTTGCGAAGCGAACTCCGCTGCAATGTGGTCTGGATCTCGGTTACTGCCGTCGCCATGCTACGATTGTCTCATCGCCCTACAGATCACGACACGGGAAATAACTGACAATGGTGGGAGAAAACTACCCTATCGTGACTGCAGCTGGCTGCTCGGGAACGTGCACGACGACCGAAGTACCGTTTCCTGCGGCGCTGGTAATGCTGATCCTTCCGCGCTCCCCAAAAAGAATCTTCAGACGCTGCGCTACGTTGAGGACGCCAATGTGCTTTGAGGTGATATGGATCTCACTCTCCATCTCCGCCTGGATGCTCTCAAGAACCTCGCGATCGATGCCAACGCCATCGTCGTCAACTCCAATGACCATCTCGTCGCCTTCCCGTCGACAGGCGATACGGATACGACCCGGACGGCGGAGGGGCTTGATGCCGTGGTAGAAGGCGTTCTCCACGAGCGGCTGAAGCAGGAGCTTTGGGACAAGTCGCTCGGTCAGTTCTTCCGGTACGTCCCACGCGACGGATACGAGCCCGGGGAAACGAGCGGTGAGAATGTCGGTGTAGTGTTTGGTGAGATCGATTTCTGACTGAAGGGGCACCGCCATCTCCTCCGCATCCAGAACGAGTCGGAGCATCCTCGACAACGAGAGGAGCGAACTCGGCACCGGTCCATCCGCCGCATTGGTTTCGAGCGAGCTCCAGTAGAGCGACTCGAGCGTGTTGTGAAGGAAGTGCGGGTTAAGCTGTAGCTGCAAGGCGATGTAGGTGGTCTCGCGGAGACTCTCAATCCGATCGGCGAGCCGTCCCTCGAGATCACGGTTGGAGGCGATTGACTTCACAATCGTGTTCTCAATGAACTGGATGTCCTCGCTCCAGGTGGCACGGCTGACATGATCCGGGTCTTCAATGGTCGCAACGATCTCTCTGATTGGACGATGAGCGATGCTGGAGAGAACTAGCGCGAGAGTTGAACCAATCAGGGAAACGGCCACGACAAGAACAATGAGATAGGTCCGCAGCGTCTGAAGATTCTCCTCAAAGGCGGTCTCACCACGACTGACGACATAGGTGAGACCAAACATCTGACTCTCAGATTCCTGTGAGAAGGGTGCGTCAGCGACGGGTCCAACCTGATCACGCTGCTGCGCAAGATGCTCATCTGAGAAGGAGAAGAGCACCGACCCGTCGCGCGAGACGATGAGGAACTCCTCCGTCCCATCGACCCTGAAGGAGCCGAGCGTCCGACGAATCGATTCCACCGGAATGTTGATGGCAACCGCTCCAATAAGACCCTGATTGGATTCAATACGACGCGTTATGGAGAGGAGATTCTCCTGGAAGGTCACAACGCGGCGAAACTCAAACCGTGGCGACGAGGAAGACATGTCGGAAATCCCGCTCAACCACTCGTTGTCGTGATAGATGGGTGCGTCGGTCGTGCCGTTGTTGGTTGAGATCCGGTCGCTTGCGGCCGAATAGACGTAGGCTGTGGTGGCGGTCCGGATCGTACTCACGACAAAACGGAGCAGCGATTCGACATCGGCCTCGACACTACTCTGCCGCTCATCGTCGGCCATGGGTCGCAGGAATGCCGCGACCTCAGCGTTCGTCGCCAGTGCCGCGGAGGAGTAGCTCACCTCAAAGAGGATGGAATCAAGGAGCCGTCCCGTCTGCTCGACGTACTGCCGGTTCGTGTCCTGAATAAAAGAGAGCATTGCACGCTGATTCTGCTGGTAGGAGAGCGCCCCGGTGACAAGCAGCGCTATCAGGACGAGCCCAAAGTAGATGACAAAGGTAAATGCCCGGAAGCTGCGAAGCCGAGTCCTGCCCGCCGTGCTATCGCTCATTGCTCCCTCGGGTGGAATGCCGGAACTCGGTTGGGGTCATTCCCGTCTCACTTCGGAACTGTCGGTTGAAATAGCGCGAATCGCTGTAGCCGATCGCTGCGGCGACATCCTTGATAGCATGGGTCGTCTCAAGCAGGAGCTCACGAGCCCGCTGCAGCCGTCGCGCCCTCACGTACGCGCCGTAGGTGATGCCGGACAGCCGCTTCACGAGGCGGCTGAAGTGCGTAGGGCTGAAGTGGAAGAGACGAGCGACTCTTGGGAGGGAGAGATCCTCGGCAAGGCGGGCATCCACGTGACGGTCAAGCCGAACGAGCAGGGATTCCGGCGACGAGGAAAGTCGCGTGACCGCAGCAAGCGCTGCGATGGTGGCCGTCTCGATCGCATCGCGATCGGCCGCCTTGAAGACAGATGCGTACGCTGGCCGCGCGCCGGGGCGATCAGTGAGCGAGCGGATACACCGTACAGCAAGACGCCGCAATCCGGCGACCGTTGGATAGTCGGCACTCGCCTGAGCGAAAAAGCGGCGAACCGCGAGATGCTGCTCGTCCGGATTCGCCTCGTGGAAGGCGTGGCGAAGTGCGGCGAGACGCTCGGCATCGATGCCGGTTCCGCCACTGCTCACGAAGATCCAGATGGGTTGGTCGGGTCTCCGGGTCACGATTGCCGGCTTTGAATCCTCTCCGCCGACTGCTCGACCAATGTCCGTCACAGGAGGTGATTCGGGAGTATCCCGAACGACCAGCGCGTGAACGTACTCGGAGGCCTCGGTCACGAGGACAACGTCCACACCTCCCGCTTCGAGCTGCGCTCGTGAGCGCCCGAGCGATCCGTCGTCAAAGTCCTCTACGGGGAATCGCAGATACGATATTAACTCGGCGTCTCGCGGGTGAGTCAGTAGCGACTGCTCCCAGCGACGCGTGAACTCGCGAGCGCTCGCATGGGCGCCTGCGATCAGCTCATAGAGGAGAATCTCCCTGCGCTTACGCACTCCTGCCACAATGGGCGCAACTGCCGGTGTCTCCTCCGAGCGCAGCTCCCGGCGGAGCGCACCAAAGGTCTCTTTAATCTCCTCGGGGAGGGTCGGCTTGAGAAGGTAGTGTTTCACGCCGTGCTGCATCGCTTCGCGCGCATAGTCAAAATCGCGATGAGCAGAGACGATCACGACACGCGTCGCAGGATGGTTCTCGCGAACGTAGCGCGCGACCTCGAGACCGGAGACCGACGACATGCGTATGTCTGTCAGCACGACATCAACCGAATCGCGCTCCAGATAGTCAATCAGCTCGCGGCCGTCTTCAAAGGTTCCAGCCACCGAGAATCCCATGTTCGCCCAATCGATGTGGCGCTCCAGGCCGTTGCGTATCGCACTCTCATCATCAGCGATGGCGATCGAGAACATAGCGCGATTCCACCATGACCCGACGAGGCACTCGGGAGGTCTACAGATCCCGGTTCCAGGGGAACTCGTATGAAGGCGTTCCTGCTCCGCGCTCAAGACCAAGCACGAGGGCAATTGTCGTGCCAGGTGGCATCACGAGCGAGAACGCCTCGCTCCCTATCGCAATGGATTCCGTCTCAGTTTCCAGTGGTGGCGCGGCCATGCTTCCCACCTTCCCCGGATAGTCGCTGGTTCTCTGAGAGACGGAAGCAGAAGTAAATCGATGTTCTCCAAGGGTTCCCGCCTGAATGACGAGCCTGCGTTTGTCGCTGCCGGAAAGGTTCACGATCGTCACCGCCACCTCGTCGCTTTCAACACGCTCAACAAGAGCCGCGACGTCTGCGGGTAGACCAGGTCGACGGCGATCGTCATCAAAGTAGCGAAGCGGAGCGAGTAGCAGACCGCCGTTGTAGATGTGCTGCGGCGCGCCGAGTGTGAGCTGTACGAGCGCCTCAGTGGTGACGGGGTTCATCTGCTGCCACCAGTGGATATGGTTCTCACGGAGATCTGTGGTGTCGTTGCGAATGAGCTCAAGGCGACGGTGCACCTGATCAAAGGCGACCTTGAGAATCTGCTCGGGATAGTCGGGGTTCTCACCGCGAATGTAGCAGAGCCAGGGTTGCTCGTGCCCGGCGTCTTCCTTGGTTCGGAAGGAGGAGACCGCGTTCCAGTCGTACGCTTCCCGACTCCGCAGGTCGTCGAGCATCTCTTTGTCCTCGCTCGAGGCCACCGTGTTCCAGAGCGCAGTCGAGACCACAGGAGTCAGAGGCTGGTAGTCGGTCCAGCCGGAATCTCCGTGACGGTAAGGAACGGTCCAGCTCCTGCCGTCCTCAGGCAGGGCGCTGATCTGACCGTTCCAGTGATGCTTGAGACTCATGGTCGCCGTGCGCAGGTCGATCGTCTTGCCCAACGGCACGATCTCGCGCACTTGGCTTCGCGGAAAGTCGAGCCATGATTCATCTCCGGTGACAATCCACGTGCTGATCCCCGCGATGAGGGTGGCGTAGCTGATGTTGTAGAACCCGTGTGGCCAGGTCCAGCCGTACATGCTGCCGTACCATCGGCCTCCCACATACTCGCCAACCTCACCTCCGAGCCCAACGTTGTCGGGGACGAGGCCGCCATTGGCTTCCGCCCGTTCTCGCCAGCCTCCCACGTACTCAACGAGCCAGTCACGGTACTTCGCCTCCCCGGTGAGGAGGTAGGCGTTGGCGATGAGCGAGCAGACGCTCAGATTCACCGCAGCATCGCCCTTCCCCATTCGCTCCTTCATCGCCTCGCCCATACGGCGGGCATTCTCCGGATCCTTGAGATCGTCAAAAGTTGTGATCCCTTCAACGTCCTCAAAGGGGAGGCCGTAGACTGCCATCCCCGGCGCGTAGCCGTAGCGGGGCGTCTCGTCCTCCTCGTAGAGCCAGCGGGGGCCACCACTTCCGTTGTGAACGCACCGGATGATCCTGTGGTCCGGATCGTAGTTGGGAGCGTCTGGATCCTCGTTCAGGTAGAGGCCAGCGAACCGGCCGGAGCGTTCCACAAGGACCGGATCGTAGGGATCGGCCATGCAGAGCAGGTAGAAATAGATGTAGCTCTCACTCTGGTGAAACTGGTCGTATCCAATCTCGTACTCCTTCTTGATGTGACCCATCTCCTCAAGAAGGCGAGTGGTAACATCCCACTGCTTCTTCCCGAGCTCAATGAGGCGATCATCACCGCCGAGCAGGTAGAGCGCAGGCCAGTTGTAGAAGCTCTCGTAGAAGTCGTCGGCGCCGTCACGCGTGCCGTGTGAGCCTTTCTTCCAGATGAGGGTCCCGTCCTCATCCGTGTACTTTGCGAGGAACGGTTCAATAGCTCGCTCCATGAGCGAAATGAGCTGTCGTTCGAGCACGGCCCAGGGCGGGATGTTTGTGAGAGGGACGGTTGCGGTGATCTGAGTCATGCGCGGTGCGCTCCTTTTACGTGGTGCCAGATGGCTGGGTGTAGGAGGGCGTGTTGGCGTAGCGATTCATAGAGAGGTCGATGGTGATCGACCGACCGGGCGGAAGGTCGACGTGAACCATGCCGCCTTCGAGCCTGGCAACGGCGGCAAACGGTGAACCCGTGTCGGCCACACGCGCTGAGACTCCGGTGAGGGCGTGCTCTCCAAAGGCGCCGCCCTGAATGGCGAGGCTTGCCGCACAACTCGGATTGGTGTTCACCAGTTCAACCGTGGCGCTCTCACCATCGATCCTGGTCACAAGTGCACCAACATCCCGCGGGAGTCCAGGGCGCCGCTCGCCTATGTCCCAGTAGCGCAGGCGAGTGTGAAGCAGCCCACCATGGTAGACGATCTGGGGGCCGCCGGTAGTGAGTTGCAGCAGCGCTTCCGTGTGAACGGGATTGATATCCTGCCAGTGGTGAACGTCCCAGTCGTGCGGATCACCGTAGTCGCTACGCATGATGTCCATGCGTCGCAGCGCCTCCGCGTACTGCGACTGAAGGATAGCCTCAGGGTAGTCGGGCTTCCGCCCGTCCAGATAGCAGTACCAGGGGCCAAAGTGCAGATCGTCGCCCTTGGCGCGGCCGGCCTCGACCTCGAGCCAGGTCGTGCTGACCTGAGGGAACTGCTCGATCCTGCGCCGGTCATCTTCCGACTGCGAGATGTACCAGAGATGTGAGATATGCTTTGGCACAAGCGGACGGAAGGAGGTCCAGCCCTCGTCGGTATGGCGGTAGGGAACGAGGAGCTGCCCATCTTCCATGCGGCCAAGATCGGTGAGTCGATCGATCTGCCCGCGCGGAATCTCCAGGTAACCCATGTCCCCGGTGAGGAGGACGGCGTTCATTGCGGCGACAAGGATGGGTTCAATGATCGTCATGAAGCCGTGCGGCCAGCGCCACCCGTAGTAGCCACCCCACCACTTGCCGCCCATGGTTTCGCCAATCTCTCCGGAGGGACCGACGTTATCCGGGCAGATGCCGTCGTTCGCCTTGATGCGATCGGACCACGCCTCGAGGTAGTCGAGCACCCACTTCCTATAGCGGTCGTCGCCGGTGTAGAGGAAGGCGTGCGTGACAAGGCTGGTTGCGTTGAGATTGAGGGGAACGTCGCAGCGCATCTGCCGCTCGTTCAGGGCGACGAGGATCGTCTC
>JANQQY010000310.1 GCA_028284845.1 Spirochaetales bacterium | reverse complement strand
CATCACTCAGCCTCCCGCACAACGATCGCTGCAAGGATCGCTTTCTTCTTCTGTCCCACCGTCTCCACGGTGAGCTCTGTGCCGGTCACACTCACCGGTATCGTGATCTGGTAGGCGGCATTCTTCCCCACCGCTGCCAGCACATCTATGTCTCTCATCTCCACATCTCCCACTCGCACCGTCAGTATTCGTGCTCCCGGATTGTTCTGAAAGGTCTCTGCGAAATGCACGGTCACCTCATACGCTCCCGGTGTCACCGGCAGTCGGTAGGTGGCATTCCCCTCCCGATAGGTCTGGTAGATCTCATCATCATCAGTGCCGGTGATCTCATTCGCCCGGGTCTTCCCACTTCCGCCGGTGAAGTCTCTGTCGGCGTCATACCGGATACCGTCGGTTGCTTCGTACGCACTCCCTCCGGCATTGATCGCGTGCACCACTCCCACCATGTTGGGCGCGTCCACGCCGGGCTGTACGTACGACTGCGATCACGACGGATTCATCTGGTCGCTGCCTTACGCCCGATCGACCGCATCCCCTCGAATGCGGACCGAAGACGGCCCGACTCGGGGATGCGGCCGTCGGGCTGGCGCGCTCCAGGTTACCTGCAGTGCGTGATCGCAGTCGGCGTCAGGGTGTAGTCGCTATGTCGGGGGAAGAGATACGTGGCGGGCGTGGATCAGGCTCTTCGCTCCAAGTCCTCGGCATGACCTGCCCTTCGGGCAGGCGGGGTCAGGCGCTTTAGGCTCCGTCGCCTCCGCCTGGCGCCTTCGTCATGCCTGCGGGCTTTCTGCTGCGATCCTTCGCACGGTTCTCCCAGCTCCATGTTACCCTCCTCCATGGCCACCTACTGCTCCTACCACTCAGACCTCAAGCTCGCCGCCAATCTGGGTGTCCTGAATGCAGAGCTCGCACGGACAATCCCTGCCTCCACGCTCCATCGTTTCCGCACCTCCGACTACTCTCGCTTGTTCGGTCTCTCGATTGATCTCGCAGAAGCGATGCATCTCGTAAAAAAGTTCGCTCACAACGAACGCGCCCAAGCTTTCTTCCGTGCCGCACTTCGCGTGAAAACATTCCTTGTCTCGGTGCTGTCGGCAGGCAGATCCGTCGTTCGGGTGGTTGCCAAACACAAAGACCGGGTCGTTCGTCTGGTCGAACGGGTATCCGCCACCCTGGGTGAACGTTGTACTTTGCGCCTGCTCGGACTGACCAAAACCCGTTTCTCTCGCTGGCGCACTCAACTATCCCGCCGCTGTCCTGTTTCGTTGCGGTCGCTCTGTCTTCGGTCGCATCCCCACCAGCTCTCGTCGCGGGAGATCGCTTCCATCGCTCGCATCATACATAATGATCGCTTCCAAGGCTGGCCAGCAGTCTCGGTCTACTGGAAGACGGTTCGCGAAGGTCACTTTGGTTTCGCCCTCTCTACCTTTTACAAGTATGTGAAACTCCTAGGTCTGTCTCGCTCCCGCCCTGCAAGTCGGAGGAAAGACCACGCTCAAGGCGTTCGTGCCTCGAGGCCCAATGAGCTCTGGCATGCTGATGTGACGGTGTTCACCACGATGGACCGGATCAAGGCCTACATCTACCTCGTTGTGGACAACTTCTCCCGCAGAATCCTCTCATGGGACGCTGATACGTCCTTGAGCGCCCAAGTGCACGTTGCCACTGTGCGTGAGGCATACCACAAGTTCATTACTGTCGGTAACGCCAAGCACAGCGACGAAGTCCCTCCGCTTCTCATGACCGACGGTGGGCCAGAGAACGTTGAAGATCCCGCCATCCCGATTGATCGTCTCATCGCGGGCCAGGACGTTCGTTACTCGAACTCCCTCGTCGAGTCGGTGAACAAGATCGTCAAGTATCAGTCGCTCTACCTCACCGATATTCCTGACATAGCCGTTCTTCAACGGCACCTCGCGAGATGGATTCCCATCTACAATAACGAGCGACCTCATTGCGCACATCGGTACCTCACACCCACGGAGGTCCATGAAGGAGCGCGTCCGTCCACGGATCGGTTCACCAAGCAGTTCCATGACGCCCGAATGGCTCGTGTC
>JANQQY010000261.1 GCA_028284845.1 Spirochaetales bacterium | reverse complement strand
GATCATCGTGGCCATCGTCGTCTTTGGATGGAATCGTGTCGAGGCGTCCAATCTCGTGCCCTTCTACCTGGAGGACCGCTCCACGCGCGACCTCTTTATCGTTGCCGGGTTGGTCTTCGTGAGCTACGGAGGACTCGTAAACGTCTCGAGCGTTGCGGAAGAGGTGAAACGCCCCGCTCCCAACATTCCTGCAGCAACGCTCGTCGCGATCGTAGTCGTGACCGCCCTCTACGGACTGCTGATTCGCGTCGCCATTGGGGTGAGCGGCGGCGCAGCTATCTCAGGCGCGACAAATCCAATAGCCGACGCCGCAACGACTATCGCCGGTCGGGCAGGGGGCATCGCGGTCACGGTCGCTGCCGTCCTCGCCTTTGTAACGACGGCGATCGCAGGGCTCCTAAGCGCGAGTCGCTATCCGTTGGCGTTGAGTCGCGATTCGCTCGCCCCGCCGCTCTTGGGTCGGACCTCGAAAAAGGCGGGAATCCCGATCCCGGCGATCGTCCTCACCTCGGCGACAATGATCGGCGCGCTCGCCTTGGAGTTGCGGTTGCTGATTGAGGCGGCCTCCGTTGTGATCGCTCTGAACTACATGCTGAGCAATATCAGCGTGGTGGTGATGCGGTCGAGTGGGATCGTTGGCTACCGGCCAAGCTTCCGCGTGCCGCTCTCTCCGTGGCTGCCATCGATCGCCGTGATTGTCTTCCTCGTCCTCGTGATCGACATTGGGCTCGAGGCGATCGCAATCGCCGTTGGATTCGCGCTGGTGAGCGTGTTTGTCTTCCTCATTTGGGGCAGAAAGGCTGATCCAAAAGAGTACGGACTCATGCATGTGTTGGAGCGAATCACCAATCGTGAGTTCACCGGCGACGGGCTCGAGAATGAGCTCCGAGAGATCGTGCATGAGTCGCGCGGGGTTCAGACCGATCGAGTCGACCAGCTCTTTCAAACCGCGACCTGTATCGACATCGAAGGCGAAGCTTCGATAGACAATCTCTTTGAGGCCGTCGCCACCCGTCTCAGCGACCCGACTGGACAGAGTGCGGAGGCGATACGGAGGGGCCTGGTTGATCGCGAGCAGGAGTCGAGTACCGCTCTCTCCGCATTCGTAGCAGTCCCTCACCTGGTACTGGAATGCAAGGACGATTTTCACCTTGGGTTGGTTCGAAGTGCGACAGGCATCTGGTTCTCAGATTCGGCGCCGAATGTGCATGCCGTCTTTGTGCTCATGGGATCGAAGGATCTCCGCACGCTGCACTTGAAGGCGCTTGCAGCGATCGCTCAGGTCAGCCAGGATCCGACGTTTGACGATCGTTGGTTGGCGGTCCGGAAGGAGTCTCAACTTCGAGAGGTTGTCCTTCATTCGCACCGAAGAAGGGGGTAGTTCCGAGCATTGTGGTACACGGCCCACTCAAGAAACCTTACATTTTGGAGATGTGAGGAGACCCTCACGCCCAAAAAAGGAGTTTCTATGAAACGTTCATCTCTCCTGTTCACCCTCCTGGTCGCTGTGATCGCCATTGCGTCCGCCGGAGGCGGCTCTGAGGAGCCGGATGACGGGCCAATAACGGTAACCCTCGGCTACAACGCCTTCCTCTCGAGCACCTTTACCGACACGCCGGCCCCAATCGACGTGATGCGTGCCGCACTCGCAGAGGCACACCCGAACATAACCCTCGAGTACGAGACGATGTCGCAGGACCTTCTGGATCAGCTCATCATCTGGATGACCTCCCAGGACACGACGGTCGACATCTTTGGGATTGACGAGCCCTGGGTGAGCCAGTTTGGCCGTGCCGGGTGGGCGGTCCCGCTCAACGACCGTATCCCGGATCTCGATGATCGATTCACGTCATCGGGTCTTGATACGTTCTCCTACGAGGGCGATCGACTCGGTATTCCCTTCTGGGGCAGTGTCACCGGCCTCTACTACCGGACCGACATCCTTGAGCAGTACGGGTTTGGCCCGCCGGAGAGCGTGGACGAGATGGTCGAGATCATCCTCGCCGTCCAGGCCGATGATCCGGAGGCAACCGGATTTCTCTGGCCGGGTGCCCGCGAAGAGGACCTCGTCATGTTCTACTCCACACTGCTTCACAGTTTTGGTGGCAGCTACGTAGATGGCGACCGCTATGCGTTTGATACGCCGGAAAGCCTTGCCGCGGTGGAGTTCATGAGAAGCACCATCGACACGGGCGCGTCACCGGCTGCAGTCCAAAACTGGAACCGTCAGGAGGGGCGTCAGCGCTTCGCGAACGGTGAAGGGATCTTTCTGTGGGACAACAACGACATCGTGATCTGGCTTGATGATCCCGAGCGTTCGCAGATCGCAGGAAACTGGGACCTGATGCCCTTCCCTGCCCAGCCGAACGGCGAACAGGTCGCTGTCACGGGTGGGTTTGCGTTCAGTGCAAATCCGTTCAGCGAGAAGCTCGATGCAGCCATCCAGGTGCTCGACGTCATCGCCGGTGAGCAGGTTCAAAAAGGCTTCGCCCTCGCCTGGGGTCCAGTTCAGTATCTGGACGGGCTCTACGACGATCCCGAAGTGCAGAGCTACAACCCAAACGTCGACAAGCTCATCCCCCTTCTCGATCGAGCTCTCAATCGACCACCATCCGAGCGTTACGCTGAACTCTCCGGGATCGTTCAGGAACAGATCAACGCCGCCATTACCGGGGTGACCGATCCCGTTTCCGCACTCGAGTCGATGACCGAGCGCACAAACGCCCTTCGCTAACCAGGCCGGCCGCCTTCGGGCGGCCCTCCCATGCTGTCAAAACGCACCGACAATCGGATTGGAGTCCTTCTCGTCGCTCCGGCGCTTGCAGGGCTCCTGATCTTCAACTACTACCCGATCGTCCAGAGTTTTATCTACACGTTCTTTGATCTTGATTCCACGACGAACATCCGGACATCCGATTTTGTCGGCTTCGCAAACTACGCCGAGGTGATGCAAACCAGCGAGTTCTGGAGCACAGCCTGGTTCACCGTTGGGTTCACGATTGTCGCTGTCTTCCTCGATCTCACTCTTGGCATGCTTCTCGCCCTCGCCACATTCTACGTTCCCAAGGGCATGCGTGGGGCGCTCCGGGCGATCATCATCATCCCGTGGGCAATCCCGAAGGTGATCCAAGCCTCTATGTGGCGATGGATGCTCAACGGTGACGTGGGACCGATCGGCGACCTCCTCGTCCGCATGGGTATAGCTCAGGAACCACCACTCTTCCTCGTTGACCGTGTCCTCGCGATTGGGAGCGTCTTCCTGGCCTATTCGTGGAAGGGCGCGAGCATTGCAGCCTTCTTCTTCATGGGCGGACTCGCGCTTATACCGCGTGAGGTCACGGAAGCGGCGATCATGGACGGGGCTCGCACGATTCGGAGATTCTTCGCCGTTACGCTCCCAATGCTCCTCCCGACCGTTCTCGTCGCCCTCCTCTACCGATCACAGGATGCGCTACGGGTCTTTGACGTCGTCTACGGCCTCACTCGAGGCGGGCCCGGACGGACCACCGAGACACTCAGTTCATTTGCCTACACGAGTTACTTTCGGTATGCGCAGTTCGGGAGAGGATCCACCTACGCTGTGGTGACCTTTGTTCTCGTTGCGGCCGTGGGCGCGTTCTACATCCAGAGGGTCCGAAGCAATTTCCGATTCCGGGACCTCTCGTGATGGGAGCGATACGTCGGAACAGAACAGTGCACGTCGTGATCTCGATCGTCATCTTCGCGGTGATCGCGTTCTGGTGCCTCTCTCCAATGGCGTGGATTGGGATTACCTCACTCAAACCCGCGGGAACGGAGTTTCGAATCCCCGTTGAGTATTGGCCGGAGAACCCAACGCTCGAAAACTACCGTACCGTTATTGGCGAACGATTCGGCATCCTCCGGTCGGTAGTAAACAGCATCGTCGTCTCCTCCGGTGCGCTTGTTGGAACCCTGATCTTGGCGACCCTCTCGGCATACGCCATCGCACGGCTCCGGTTTCGGCATCGCTGGACCACCCTCTACGGTCTACAGATCGCAGGCATGATCCCGCCCATCGTGGTGATTGCGCCAACCTTCGTTCTCCTGCGATCGCTGGGACTGATCCGCACCTACTGGGCGATGATTCTCCCCAACATGATCTACGCGATTCCGCTCTCCTCCTTTCTGATCGCGAGTTACTTCGCAAACGTGCCGTTTGAGCTTGAAGACGCGGCGAGCATCGACGGCGCAGGATCGCTGCGAACGATCTTCCAGGTCGTGCTCCCGGTCGCCGCTCCCGGCATCTTCTCCGCAGGTGTGCTTGCCTTCCTGGGATCGTGGGGGGAGTTCATGCTTGCAAACACCGTCTCAATCGGGCGCTGGGAAGTAGAGACTGTTCCGGTAGCAATCATGAGCCTGAGCCAGGCGTTTGAGCTTCAGTGGAGCTGGGTGGCGGCAGGAACCATGGTCACCCTGGTCCCCATTGTGATCGCCGTGCTTGCCTTCCAGAAAGTCATCGTCACCGGCCTCTCATCGGGCATCACTCGATAGGATGCGCTGAACCGCAAGCAGCCGGACTGACCAGGCGAGCGCGAGAAGTCCAACGCCGGCGTAGAGCAACCATCGCAGGTCACGACCCATTGCGGAGAGAAGTGCCCCCGCGACAAGGTAGGCCGTAGGAGCAACCCCGGCGTTCGCTGCTTCCACCAGCGAGAAGAGTCGGCCATGGAGCTCTGACGGCATCCGCGTCTGAATCCATGTCGTTGCGTAGAGATAGAGAAGTGCGGCTCCGGCGCCTGAGACGATCGCGACGATCACAAGGGTCGCAGTCGTTACCGTAACGCTCAGCAGCAGGAATGAGAAAGCAAGCGCAGCGTAGGCGGCGACGAGGATGGGACGAGAAAGGAGCCTGTTGGGTGACTCCTTGCGAAGCGCCACGAAGGCGAGAACCGCACCAGCCAATCCGGCGGCAAGAACGTAACCAACAGCGGACCCAGGCAGACCGAGCTCGTCGATCACAACGAAGGGGAGCGATAGTGTGAGGACGGGAGAGAGCGCATAGAGTCCTGCCTGTGATGCAATGAGAGACGGAACTCCTGGGGTCGCAAAGGCGAGACGGATGCCCTCCCGAGCAGCGCGTAGGATCGACTCGCTTCTGCCTTGT
>JANQQY010000222.1 GCA_028284845.1 Spirochaetales bacterium | reverse complement strand
CAAACGGTGATACACGCAACGTTCCTTGATCCGTTTCTCGCCCGCTCACCGCTCCAGCCGCGATACGGAGTGAGGCGATTCGGGATTGGTGCCGATTGTGCCGACTCCTACTTCACCCGTGATGACGCCGTGCCGTTCACGAACCGACCGCTCAACCGCGCCTGGAATCTCGAACTCGACAACACCGTCCCAGATCTCACGGATGCGCCGGTTGATTGGAGTCACACCTGGCCCGTTACGTGGTACATGGAGTCGGTTTCAGACACGCACTCCTCATTGCCAATCCCCGGCGCGCCCCTGCTCGGACTCTCGCACAATGCCGAGACTCTCAACACCGCCCGACAGATCGCACACCAGACGGCGACTCGGTTCCAAGTAGGAGCACTGGTCCGAGCCGGCGTGGATCCTTGAGAGCGGGACCAATCACCGCGTGGAGCGAAGTCGTCGATCTGCTCGCCGAGAGGCTCCGCGGCTACGCCTCGTTCAACGAACTCCGCTCGATCGCCCGCTCACGAAGGAAGAGAAAGAATGGTAGCCCGAAGGAGGCGCCAATC
Source organism: Spirochaetales bacterium (assembly GCA_028284845.1). Taxonomy (GTDB): domain Bacteria; phylum Spirochaetota; class Spirochaetia; order DSM-27196; family SLST01; genus SLST01. Next base: position 1,136 of record JANQQY010000222.1, on the reverse strand, counting down.
AGGAAGGTTCCAACCAATGGAACCCAGAACCGCTTGATCTTGAGTCGTACGGCTTCGTAGGCGCCAAAGACCAGGCCCGTGAGGACTACGACAACAAAATCGAACGTCACGCCGGTGATGGTGCGGTCCGCGGTCATCGCCTCGAACATGTAGCCAATGCTGAACTCACCGTCGATGCTCGCGGGAATGAACTGACTCATTGGGAGAACTGTCCCAAGAATTGCGAGAGCCAGGAAGATCGCCTTTTTCATGCGGAGAAGATACCGCCTCCGGATTGGGGAGGCGGCGTCCTCCGGCAGCCTATCCTCTCGAATCTGAACGAAGGTCGAGCCAGTCAATCTCCGCTGGGGTAAGCCGAGTCTCAAGCGACGCATTGTTGGCCAACGCCTCGTCACGAGAGTAGGTGCCCACGAGTGCGAAGTTGTTGAACGGCTGGTGCAATACAAAGGCGAGGGCAATCTGTGGGACGGTCAATCCACGCTCAGCCGCGAGCTCAGCCGCTCGATCAAGCCGTGTGAAGTTGTCATCCGTTGCATAGCACCGGATTGTATGCTCCTCGAAGTCACCCTTCACCGCCTCGAAGTTCTCGCGTGTGATCCGGCCGCTCAGGAACCCTCGCGCGAGGCTCGACCAGGTGAAGACCGCTATCCCGCTCGTGGCGTACCACTCGCGCACGGCCGCATTCTCAGGACCCGATATCGTCACGCAGTCGGGACCCCAGGGCGAGTCGACCTGCTCGGCGAGGCTGAAGTTCGGACTGCTGGCGGCGAAACCGGTCAACCCGTGCTTGTCCGCGTACTCGTTGAACTCGCCCACTCTCTCGCTTGTCCAGTTCGATCCACCAAAGGCGTTCATCTTGCCCTGGTCCTTCAGCTCGTTGAGGGTTTCCACGAGCGGGCCGACCGGTTGATCCGGATCGTCGCGATGAAAAAGCCACATGTCGACAGAGTCCACGCCCAGCCGTTCAAGCGATCCCGCGAGATCCTCCCGAATGTGCTGAGGCGTCACACGTTTCTCACCTGCCTTGGGGTGACATCCCTTGTCGAGAATGACAAGCTCGTCCCGGTTCTCGCGCAACCGCATCCAGTTTCCAAAGGAAACCTCGCAATCACCGCCTCCGTAGACGTGCGAATGGT
>JANQQY010000193.1 GCA_028284845.1 Spirochaetales bacterium | reverse complement strand
ACGACTCAAGTTCCTCGCGATCGTCGCGAGCAATTTCGACGAGTTTTTTATGGTTCGCGTGGCAAGCGTCAAACGGCAGGTCGAGCGCGGGGACTACGTCACATGTCCGTCCGGCATTGTCCCATCGGCGCTGCTCGACGAGATCCGCGATCGCAGCCGTTCCCTCCTTGAGCAAACCTACGGCTGCCTTATCGATGAGGTGCTCCCAGGCCTCAAGGGGGCTGGACTTCTCCTGCGTCGGCCCGGCAACTACTCATCCGCCCAGGGTTCCTTCCTTGCGAAACTCTTTCAGGACGAGATCTTCCCGGTCCTTACGCCGGTCAGAGGTCTTAAGGAGGGGGAGCCGCCGTCGATTGCGATCCTCAGACTTCATGCCGCATTTCTCTTGGAGCCGGTAGAGGGTTCGACTCCGACCGTCGACGCAGATCAGGCGAGCTCGCTTGCGATCGTCCAGATTCCGGAGTCGCTCTCCAGGATCATCTATCTTCCGGATGAGGCGGAGACCGTCTCATTCGCCTTGCTTGAGGACGTCGTGACCGAGCACGCCTCAGCGCTCTTCCCCGGAAGCCGGATCCGCGAGCACTGCCTCTTCCGAGTGACTCGTGATGCAGACATGGGTGTGGACGAGGAAGTCGATGAAGATTTCGTGGAGGCGATGGAACAGGTGCTGGCGCACCGTGACTTCAGCGAAGCCGTCCAGCTGACCTCCACACCTTCCTCCAACGAGTTGAGCAGTGCGCTCTGCGAGCTCGTTCGGATCAAGCGAGACGATCTCTACTCAGTTCCGGGCCCATTGAAGCTGGGTGACTTCTTTGCGGTCGCTGCGATCAACGGCTTTGACGCTCTGAAGTATCCGCGCTGGGCGTCGTATGAGTCTCCGTCGGTTCCTCGTGACGAGCCACTCTGGGACACCATCAAGCGAAAGGACATCCTTCTTTTTCATCCATACGAGAGCTTTGATCCGGTTGTTCGGGTACTCACAGACGCATCCGAGGATCCAAACGTCCTGGCGATCAAGATGACGCTCTATCGGACAAGCGGGGACTCACCCATCGTTCGAGCACTCGAGGTCGCGGCGCAGAACGGCGTACAGGTCACGGCCCTTGTCGAGCTCAAGGCTCGTTTTGATGAGGAGCGAAACATCGCCTGGGCGAACCGACTTGAACGTGCAGGCGTGATCGTAATCTACGGCATCGCCCGCCTCAAGGTTCACGCAAAGGCATTGCTGATCGTTCGGCGAGAATCCGAAGGCATTCGCCGCTACGTCCACCTTGGCACCGGCAACTACAACGACAAGACGGCAAAGCTCTACACCGACATTGGCCTCTTCACCTCCCGCAGTGACATCGCCTACGAGACCGGCCTCGTCTTCAACGCGATCACCGGCTACTCGGCGATCCCGGCGCTCTCGCGAATCGTCATGGCGCCGGTGGGACTCAAATCTCGAATCCTTCAGCTGATTGAACGGGAGACGCTGCGAGCAACCAGTGGAATCGAGAGTCGAATCATGGCGAAGCTCAACAGCCTTGCGGATCCGGACGTCATTGAGGCGCTCTACGCCGCCTCGCAGGCCGGCGTTCGCATCAAGCTCAACATCCGCGGTATCTGCATGCTCGTTCCGGGAGAGACGGGACTCAGCGAGAACATAAGCGTCACCAGTATCGTCGACCGCTATCTCGAACATGCTCGGATCATCTACTTCCACAACGGCGGATCGCCGGAGATCTTCGCCGCCTCCGCCGACTGGATGCCGCGGAATCTCGAACGACGGGTGGAGCTGATGTTCCCGCTCGAGGACGCGGAGGTAAGGCGGAGTGCGATCTCCATTCTGGACGCCGCCTTCCGCGACACAACGAATGCTCATCAGATGCAGCCGGACGGAACGTTCGCGCCACCGGACGATGGGGCGAAGGCGTTTCGAAGTCAGGAGCACTTTCACGATCTTGCTCGGGAGACGGAGCAGGAACAGGTCAACCAGGAGGTGTTCGACGTCCGCCGAAAACCTCCGAAAATAGAACACCCGCGAGAATGATCGCAGCGCCTACTCCTTCAGCGACGGAGAGGCGTTCTGCGAGTATTAGGAATCCAAAGACCGCGGCAAAGACCGGTTCCAGCGCGAAGATCGTGGTTGCTCGTACCGGTGTTGTTCTAGGTTGGAAGCTTATCTGCAGTCCGAGCGCCCCAACGGTTCCAAGAATCGTGAGGTAGGAGAGGGTGACGATCGAGGTCCGATTCCAGACAAGGATCGTCTCTTCAAAGAGGATCGTCCCAACCAGCGCAACGATCCCGGCCACAGCGAACTGCGATGGGACGAGGTCCACACTTGGGATACCCGTGCCGTAGCGATCGACCAGAACAATGAAGAGCGCGAATGAGATGGCCCCGCCCAAGGTCACGAGATCTCCCGCGTTCCAGCCGCTCGCTCTCCACGGCTGCGTCATGATCGCGGAGCCCAGGATCACGACGCCCAGGCCAATGAGGTTCGCAGTCTGCAGTCGATGTCTTGTGAGCAATCGCTGAAGCGGCGGAATCAGGACCGCAAACAGATAGGTCAGGAACCCGGAACGAGCAACGGTTGTGTACTGCAATCCGATGGTTTGGAGGATATATCCCCCGGCGAGCGCCAGCCCGAGAATGGCGCCGACCCGCGCGTGGCGCCACCACTTCCTGCGGAGAATTGCGTAGATGGGGACGAGGATCAAGAACGAAGTGAGGAAGCGGATCGCGATTATGAGGAGGGGAGAGAGAAACGGAAGACCA
>JANQQY010000136.1 GCA_028284845.1 Spirochaetales bacterium | reverse complement strand
GTTATCCGATCGAGCTGGGAGTAGAACCCATCATCGGTCCAGAAGAGCGCGACCGATACTCCTAGCGTACTCGCGATACTCCCAATTGATGTGGTCAGGACGACAATCGGTCGGGCAGACGCGCTCTGTCGTCGGTGCTCGTTGGAGGCGGATTCCGCTGGGGGCAATGCCTGATCCACGTCGCTCATTAGGAGAAGCGCTTGATTCTATCACGACCCACGGCGCGTTCGCGGCGCGGGCTGACCGCTGAGTACGACGTTCGGCCGCTCTTCGTGGGTGTCACTCACCATGGTGTTGCCTCGCGATATCGGCGCTCAGCGATCAGGAGGTAGGCGGCGATGCCCCAGTTGTAGTCCTTGCTGCCTCCACCGGCGTAGTGGCGTGGATCACTTGAGATGTGCTCGGGGAAGCTCGGCTCTTTGTCGTAGGCGGCAAGGAATCGGTTTGCAGCCTCATCGGCGGCATCGATGTACCCCTCGCGGACCAGCATCTGGAGAAGCCAGTAGGTGATCTGCGGCCAGGCCGTCCCCCGCCAGAAGCGCCCGCGCTGACGGTTTTCGTAGGTGGGTTCACTGTAGGCGACCGAGGGGAATGGGATGGGGCCAAAGAAGTGGTCGGGGTTGAGAAGCTCATTCTCGATGAGGTCGCTCTTCGCGGCGTCCGGCATCGGCACGCCTGCCCAGATGGGCCAGAACATGTACGCGGTGCGGATTCGCGTGTGTCGCCCGGTAGGGGGGTAGTAATCCCAGAACCGCCGCTCATCCGGCAGGTAGAGATGGTCGGTCATAGCCGAGGCACGAGCCAGAGCGTCTGCTCGATAGATCGACGCTTCCCCTGAAGCTCCGAGTCGGTCGGCGAACTCGGCAAGCAGAAGCGCGTCGCGGTAGAGAAAGGAGTTGAGCTGGACGCTCGCGATGGGGGGTATCCAATTGCAGCCGGTTGTCTCGCTGCGATACTCGTCCCAAACCGGGCCGCTGTCTGTCGTCTGACCGGTCCAGGTCCACTCGGCCAATCCGTCGGCATCGCGATCGCCCTTCTTCTGCCAGTACGAGAAGTTCGTTGCAAGAGTTGGATAGACCGACGCGAGGTACTCAGCGTCATCCACCCGAGCGAGGTAGTCGGCGACCGCCCAACTCGCCACCGGCGCCTGCGGCGCGCCAATGATACTCCGACCGGCAACGTTGAAGTTGAACACGTGCTCGGGACAATGCCCGTCAGGGAGCTGCCGTACGAACTGAACATCGATCGCCGATTGTGCAAAGCTCGGCTCGAACGTTGACAGCGCCGCGGATGTGAAGAACGCATCCCAGAAGAACGCCCTCGTGAATCCGCCGCCGTTGGGCACACATGTGCTCGCGACAAGATCGCCGAACTCGCCTGCTGGGCTGGTACCTTGGTAGCCGGTGCGCAGAAGCGCCCAGCGCGCCCGCCACGCCCGATTCACGCGAAGCGGCGTGACAGTGGGAGGATGCTCCCAATCCACCCGATCGAGAAACCTCGCGCGAGCGAGCGACCAGGAGGATTCCAGATCAAGCGAGTCGTACTCGCCGGGGTGGGTCCACTCCCACTCGTCGTGGAGATAGCTCGTTGCCGAGAACTCAGTGACGAACTGAACGCGAAGCTCGTGACTCGTAGATGAAGGGCGCAGCTCGAAGGCAAAGGTCCAAGAGAGGTCGCCGGCGGCGATCTCTGTGCTGATGCCTGCGGACGAGATGCAGGAGATCCGCAGTGCCGCGCCGGGAAGGAGCTGTCGTCCCTGGGCATCCCGAGCGGGGCTTGAAATGCCGGCCGTGACGGCTTCACCGCTCGTCTCGATCCAGGGCTCGCGCAACGGCGGGTCGGGAATCCCAAACCCGGCGAGAGTGCGCGCGTGACGAGCCTCCTCCGGGGCGAGCCGCCCTCGGAATTCGAGCGATCTAAGTGCGTCCGGAGGGGCGTCGTGGTCGAGCGATAGATGAAACTCGCTCAGCATGGTTCGGTGGTCGAGGAAGAGGTGCGATGCGGTAATCTCCGCCCCGGGGACATCACCACGCTCAGTGACACCCCATGGGAGGTGCTCGGTCTCGCGACGGGTAACGGGTACGCCGGTGCCGTCCGAGTCCGCGACCCAGAGCGTGAGCAGCGCGTCAGCGACGGCCTGATACAAGACGCAGCTTCGTACCTGGACCTCTACCGGACCCATCGGGCGGCCTCGCTCAAAGACGACGGCGAATTGGCTGAAGGCGTCTACAAAAGGGTACTCGAACGAATCGCAGGGAATGAGGTTTCGAAACACGGACTCCGGTGTCGCGGCCATTCAAACATCCTTGTCCCGTTGGCAGGGCATCTGCAAGTGACACTTGTACCGGGTGATCCGTACCCAAGTTGATTGCATGACGGCGGGAATTATAGAACTCTCAGACAGTTAGGAGGCGGAATGGAACGTAGCCTTGGCATCCAGCTCTACTCGCTTCGGGAATTCCCAGGTGGCTACTCCGCAGCGTTCGACGCGGTGAAGTCGATAGGCATCAACTCGGTGGAGATATGGAGTGGCGCGGTGCCGGATGATCCGGATGTGACGACGAGTGTCGACACTCTCCGAGCGGCAGTCGAAGATGCGGGCCTTGAGCTGACCTGCGGGCACATCGCGATCCAGGAGTTCGACCAGCGGTACGCGGATTGGGTAGCGTTCCTAAAGGCCGGCGGGTCGAGCACGTGGGTCATACCGTTCGCAAAGGCCGAGAGCCTGGAGGAGTGGCTCGCATTGCTTCCGAGGTTCCGGGTGATGGCGGCACGCCTGGAAAACGACGGGATCCGACTCGGATACCACAATCACCACATGGAGCTCGAGGAGTTTGGCGGGAAACGGGTGTTCGAACACCTGCTTGACGAGATGCCTGAGCTCCTCGCACAGTTCCACATCTCGCAATTCAAGCCGGAGCGCGGCATCCACCTACCGGATTGGATTCGAAGGTACGCAGGGCGAGTCTGCGCACTCCACGTGAACGACGCCGACGCCGGTGGGCCGTGTCGCGTGGGCGCGGGGTTCTGCGCCGCGGAAGAGTCTATCCGGACGGCCATCGACACCGGCGTGACAGACTTCATCCTAGAAGAGGATGTAAGCCCGGGAAACCTCGATGACGTAAGACGGGACGTGGACTTCGTCCGTCGGTTGATCGGGTAGGGTTCTCTTCTCCTGGAAGTAGCGCATCGCGAGCACTGAACGGCAGACAAAGGTGGGCCCCGCCGAAGCGGGGCCCGAGGAAGGGGAGAGGAGGAACTATGCCTTTACTTCGAAGCCCTGCTCCTGGCTGAGAATCGTGCTCGCTGTGTTGAGCATGACACCGTAGATGACCTTCGACGCGATGTCCGCAGCGGTATAGGTCAGCTGCTGGGCGACGATCGAGAAGCCGTAGTCGGCGATTCCAAGCTGGAGGAGAAGCGGCATCAAGTAAGCACCTGGATAGAGGAACCATGAGATGAAGAAGAGCGGGAGGATGTTCCCAAAGACCTTCTGAGCCTTCGAGCCTTTCATGTTCTTCTTGCCCTCACGGATGACGCGAGTGATCAGAACGAGGACCCAGACGAAGAAGATGGTAGAGATCGTGCCCCAGATGAGCCACCAGACAAGATTCTCTCCAATGCGGCCCGGCTCGTAAAACTGACCGATGTAGCCGGTCACTATCATCAGAACACCAGCGGTGGAGAACTGCACCATATAGCGCTTGAACGCCGCTCCCGCGATGCCCGCGACAAAGAGAATCTGGATCAAGAGCATCGGAACATCGATCATCCAATTGAGATACCGGTAGCCATTGGTGAAGAGATCGGCTCCTTCACGAAGGGCGTATGCCGTACCCGTGAACTCATACGCATCGGTCCAACTTCGCTGCTGAGCAAAGAGAAGCAGAAGCGCGGACACCATTACAACGACAGAAAGGACCGATGACATTCGGTACTTGGGCATGTTGTCGTTCTTTGTGAGGATGAAGTAGAGCAACGAGGCTGCCATAGCCGCGTATCCAAGCGTGAGGATGTGGGCAACAACCTCGTACGCCTCAACGGAAATTGTGAATACGTCCACCTTTGCCTCCTGGACAAGGATTTCTCGCAGGAACCTCTGCTCGGCCCCCGACTCTGTTACAATAATATCAATAACACTAATAAGTCCATAAAAATATTTACTGTTGTTATTGGTGATTAATCAATCTTCTCTTTTGACGCCGCCTATCTGACTTACTACCCTGATGCTGTGAATAGACGTGATTCGGCCGAGATCGATCGACTCGCTGCGCTCCTCTCCGCATCGGAATCCGTCGCCGTGCTTACCGGTGCGGGCATTAGCACCGAGAGTGGTATCCCTGACTATCGCGGTCCCGAGCGCCGCGACAAGCCTGCGACGCCCATGACCTTTCGCGAGTTTTCCTCATCGGCGACGAACCGACAGAGATATTGGGCGCGAAGCTCAGTCGGCTGGGCCTGGATGACCCGGCGCGAGCCGAACGAGGGACATCGCGTGGTCGCGACGCTCGAACGGTCGGGAATCAGTAACGGCCTGGTAACGCAGAACGTTGACGGGCTGCACCAGGTCGCCGGCAGCAGACGAGTCGTCGAGTTGCACGGAGCTCTGCGCCGGGTGGTTTGTCTGAATTGTGATCGAAGCGAAACACGCGAAGGCTATCAGGACCGCATCGCCGTCCAGAACCCTGGATGGCGAACGACGGTCGGCGAGATCGCGCCGGACGGCGACGTGGTGCTCGACGACGAACTGGTTACCTCGTTCCGAGTGCCGGCGTGCCTGCACTGTGGCGGGATCGCGAAACCGGATGTCGTGTTCTTTGGGGAGAGCGTGCCAAAAGATCGCGTGGATCAGGCGTTTCAGATGGTTCGGGAGGCCGACGCGCTTCTCGTTCTGGGTTCAAGTCTGACCGTCTTCAGCGGCTACCGTTTTGCGGTAGCGGCAGAGAAGTCCGGAAAGCCCATTGTCATCATGAACGACGGCCCTACACGAGCAGATGCCCTTGCTTCGATTCGCGTGAGCGAACGATTGGGCGAAGCACTGACGCTCCTGGCGGCAAAACTCGATCTTCCCGATCTCACTCCATCCTGATAATCGCAGTCTCATCAAAGAGGGAGGCGTGATCGGGATGACAGGTGAATAGAACGAGCTGGCGATCCTGTGCGTAGGCCGTGATGGCACGCGCCGCGCCTACTCTTCTCTCCGGATCCATGTTGACAAGCGGGTCATCAAGAAGGAGGGGCGGCGCATATGCGCCGGTCGCCGCGATCTCCGCGAGAGCGAGGTGAATGCAGAGGGCAACGATATCCTGTGTGCCCTGCGAGAGAAGTGACCCTTCGAGAACGGCCGACCGTCCATCCGCAAACATGGTCGGTGCGATCGCCCCATCATCGATCCGCAACGTCTCCGGTTCCCGATGTAGTGCCGCCGCGAGGTAGTGCGAGAGGAGCTCTTCAAACGTCTGTGCCGGCCGACGTCTATCGGAAGCAGCAACGCGCTCGGCAGCGCTGCGCAGACGTAGGAGGGTCTCGGCATGTCGTTCAGCCGCCTCAAACAACGCCTGCAGAGAGTGTGCGGACGCTTCGATCTCCTCGCTCGTGCGATCGGGTAGCCGGGCGAAACGCTCAGCCTGCG